>JAJDES010000100.1 GCA_029259675.1 Planctomycetota bacterium | reverse complement strand
CACCGGTATTAAGAGCGGATCCGATCTTCGCTCAGATGTTTATTCCCTGGGCGTCATCCTGCACGAATTGCTCACGGGTCGGCACCCTTACTCCCTTAAGGGTTTGTCCTTGGAGCAGGCCGTTGAGCGCGTGCGCAGCGGTCAATTAAAAAGTCCCGCAATGCGGCGCTGGGCGCCGGAGTTGCGTGCCATTGTTGAATCGGCTTTGGCCAGAAGGCCTTCCGAACGCTACCAATCGGCAATGGAACTCGGCCAGGACCTGCGCGCGTTCCTGGCTGGTAGTGGAATTCAGGCCAAGCGTACTCCGCTAGCGAAACGAGCGGTGCGCGCTCTCCTGCTGCGCAAGTCCTATCTGGCCGGCGCCGTTCTTTGCTTATCCTTGATCTGGATGGGGTGGCAAAAGGCCAAAGCTTCGGAAGTGCATGCTAGGGATTTACGCGCATTTCAGCATCTTGTTCGCAATCTGACCAAGGCGGCAATCCTCGCCGGCACTGCGGGAGACCTCGCCGAGCTATTGGGTATTGGCTCCGATCTTCCGCCCGGTTCCGCGGGTGTTGAGACACTACGCCTCAATGCTGTCGCCAGCCTCGGCGAGCTCAATTTGCAGGAAGCGGAGACTTTTTTTCGTCAGGAATGGTTGTTGGCCCAAGAATCTGATGTTGACGAAGTTGCGAGAAGGCTTGCCAGCGCTGACTTAGGGATGTTTCTCGTCATCCACCGCGGAGCGACTCCCGAATGCCGCAAGCTACTCGGGGATGTTCGTACGGCGGGGTTCAGTAACAATGAAAGCTGGGTTCGAGCGCGGGTGGAACTTGGGTGGTCGATGGTGTTGAGGCAAGAGGGTCGTTTCGATGAAGCCGTGCAGGTCTTGTTGGCCGCGGAAGAGTTTGCTCATCAAAAGAACATCGCGGGAGGCGTGACCGAGCTGAAGCTCAAGGCCTTTCGCTCAAGGGCCCTGGCCGAGGGTGGTCGCCTTCAAGAAGCCGAGCGGTGTGCGCAGGAGTGTGTCTTGGCTTTGCAGTCAAATTTCCCCTCCAACCAACAGTTGATTCAGCTAGCCGCTCTTTCGCTGGGGCGGGCACAATTGAAAATCGGATCCACGGACAAGGATTACTGCAATCGCGCCCAAGCGACACTTCTTGATGTCGTTCGAGCACGGGACGAACTTTTTGAAGAGGGCCATCCCGGCCGCTTGGCAGCCCGGCGTTGGCTGGCCGAAGCCATGTGGCTGGGAAATCAACACAGCGAAGCGATTGATCTGCTTGAAGAGGCGGTAAGCAGCAGTCGAAACTTGGGCGACGACCATTTCGAGCTGCGCGACGCCAGACAGCTGCTGGCTAGGATTCAGTAACCCCGGCCGAGACAGGTCCGTACGAACCAGGTGAATTTTTGAGATGGAACTCTGCAGCACGTGACGGGGCTATCGGAGACCAACATCAAAGCGAATAGCAACTGAGAGTGCTCTCTGGAAGTAGTTTTTGGGTTGCGCCCAGGGGAGCAATTCCACTGGGCGCAGTTGTTCCCTTGGCCGCAGCGACTAAAGCAGGTTGGCGCCTTTGTGCTGGTAGTACTCGGCTAGATGAACGCGGGTGGGCTTGCGAAACTTGGCGCTGGTGCCGCCGCTCCAGTTGAAGCCGGGTTGTCCGCGTTCTTTGTAATATTCGGCGCTGATTTGGTCGTATGCGGCGATTTGCTTCAGCATGTCTTCGTCGCTTGGATAGCAATCGTCGAATAGCACGGCGGGCAGAGGAAGGCGCGGGCGCTGGGAGGGTTGTTCGGCGGGATGTCCGGCGCACAGGCCATAGAAGGGGAATACGTCGGTCGGCAAATCGAGCAAGGTGTCGACTTCGGGCAAGCGATTGCGCAGACCGCCGATGTAGCAGGTGCCGAGTCCCAAGGATTCGAGGGCCAGAACCAAATTTTGTGCGAACAGCGAGGCGTCTACGCTGCTGACGAGGAACGTTTCGAGGTTTGCGGCGTAGTTGCGCCCGCATTGTTCTGCGATCAATCGGTGCCGGCGCTGGTCTCCGCAGATGATGAAGAAGGCCGGTGCTCGCTCCACTTGAGTTTGTTCGCCGCAAAGCTCGGCGAGTTTGGCGCGCCGTCTTGAATCGCGAATGCGCAGGCAGCAATAGGCCTGAACATTGCTGGAGCTGGCGGCGTGTTGCGCGCTTTGGACCGCCGCTTCGATGCATTCGTCCTCAAGCGCTTGATCTGTGAACTTTCGAATCGTGCGGTGCTGTCGCAAGAGGGCATGGGTGGCATTCATGCCGTTTTCTACCGGGCTTTGGTGCGTCGCGTCAATCGCCGCCAATGGTGGCTGCATTTTTCGGACCCATGAGCGCGCTCGGGACATTCAGAACTCAAAGCTGAAGCGGATTCCAGAGCGAGCACGCTGCACCTGGGCTAAACCTCGAGGTTGGGCCCAATCTCGTCTTGCAGGGCCACAAGCACTTCGACGTGCCCCAAACCCAATTCGCTAAGTGTCCCGTGGGCTGCGGCAATAGCCAATTCGGGCGTGTTGTTGCGTTGTGAAAGGTGCGCGAGCACAAGCGTGTGCAAGTTGGGGCCGGCCAAGTCGCGCAATACCTCTGATGCTTGGTCGTTGGAAAGGTGGCCGCCGTTGCCCAGGATGCGCTGCTTCAACTTGGGCGGGTCGCCGCCTTCGCGCAGCATGGATTCGTCGTGATTGAATTCGAGTACGAGCAAATGCGGATCGTGCAGGGGGGCCGTTTCACGTTTGGCGGGCCGACCCATGTCAGTCAAAATCACCGCCCGCCGGCCGGCATGCTCCAGTACAAAGGCAACAGTCGGGTCCGCATCGTGTGGGATCTTGACTGCGGTGTAGCTGAGTTCGGCGTCGCGGCCTGGAACTCCGATTTCCATTTGCGCCCCCACGTTGAGCTTCTGCAGGCGCTTGGCGCGCAAGAGTGCGCGGTTGCCCATCAGGCGCTCGCAGCAGTGCACCGTCAAATGAGCGTGGCGTTTACCTAGGATTCCACTGCTGCGCGCGTGATCGAGGTGTCCGTGGGTGACGAGAATGTGGTGCAAGCCCCTTGGAAGAAAGCCTGCTTTTTCGAAGCGATTGCCCAGTTCACGGATCGTCAAGCCGGCATCCACCAAGAGATTGGTGTTGCCGGCGCGAACCAAGGTGCAATTGCCTTGGCTACCGCTGGAGAGGACTTGCAGGTGCATCGAAGAGTTAGGAGCAGCGGGTGGGTCGGGACTAGATCGAGCGGGCACCGGTCCGTTTGTACCTGCCGCGCCAGGCGAGCCAGCAGGTCAAGAGCAAAGCTCCAAATGAGCAAAACAATCCAAGTCGCAGGGAGCCCGGCTCATAAACCGTTTCCACTAAAGCGTCCCCGGGAGGCAAAGGCAGGGCGCGCAAGGCGTGATCGGCGCGCAAGAGTTGCACGGGCTCTCCATTGATCTTAGCTCTCCAGCCCGGATACCACTGTTCGTGCATCACCAGCCAACCGCCCTGGCCGCCCTGCACAAGTACGTTGAAGCGATTGGGTGCCGGGCGTGTCACTTCGATGTTTCCCGCTACAAAATTGTCGACTGGAAAATTGCGAGCGTCGGGCGGGCTTGGTGCGGACAAGCTGGTGGCATGGCGCGG
>JAJDES010000099.1 GCA_029259675.1 Planctomycetota bacterium | reverse complement strand
CCAAGCCGGCCATGACCGTTGAGCTGAAACGGTATTGCCTTCAATGGTTCTCGTAGGAGTCGTGCGCAGCGATAAAGATTTCATCGCCTCGATCCGTAGGCAATTTGGCCGGGGTCTACCTGCTCACAATCGATATTCGGCAAGGGCCAAGAAAGCATCGAGTCGCAAAGAATCTTCGACAGAGACATCCACAATCCAGTTGCGGAGCGAATATGGCCGTAACCCACAGCAGCACTTAGAATCCCCGCATGAGACATTCCTCTTCAGCACTGCGAGTACTTGTTCTCGGCCTGATTGCTTGCGTTTTCAGCACGACACATCACGGAATGCAAAAGGGGCCCGAAGCTCCCGAGCAAGCACCCGAGGGTCCGTCCTTTATCTCCCCCAAGGAAGGCGATCCAAACGGCAAGCGCGGGCTGCGATTGCATGAAGACGGGGCCTTTGACGGAGTGACCCTGTTCGCTCCGCTGAACAGTCAAATGGTTTACCTGATCGACATGCAAGGAGAGATCCTGCATCGCTGGGCGACGGACTCGGCACCGGGCGCATGGGTCTACTTGCTGGCGAACGGAGAGCTCTTGCGCTGCGGACGCGAAGACAAGAACCCGTCCTTCAATGGTGGCGGCATCGGCGGGCGCATCCAAAAACTGGCGCACGATGGAAGCCTCATCTGGAATTGGAACTTGGCGAGCGAAAACAACCATCAGCATCACGATGTCGAGCCGATGCCGAATGGCAACATCCTGGTCATTAGTTGGGAGCGAATCAGCAAGGCGGATGCCATCGCCCGTGGTCGCGCACCGGAACATGTCGGACCGAAGGGTTTTTGGCCCGACACAATCATGGAGATCCAGCCGGTGCTTCCGGACGGCGCAGAGGTCGTATGGGAGTGGCACGCGTGGGATCACATCATTCAGGACACCGATGCTTCACTCCCCGGCTATGGAGACGTTCTTCAAAATCCCGGCTTGATCGACATCAATGCCGACCACCGCGACAAGCCTCCGCTCAGTTTGAAGCAAATCGCCGAGCAAGAAGCGCTTGAAGAGGAGATGCGCGCACTGGGTTACCTCGGTGATGACGATGAAGACGAGCAGCGCCCCAAACCCGGCGACCCGAAGCCGGATTGGCTGCATACCAATTCCATTTCCTACCACCCGACGCTGGATTTGATTTTGCTCAGCTCACCGGAGTTGAACGAGATCTTTGTCATCGACCACTCGACAACGAGTCGCGAAGCAGCAAGTCGCGACGGCGGACAATTCGGCCGCGGCGGCGACCTGCTGTGGCGTTGGGGCAACCCGGGCAATTACGGACTGGGAGCGCGCAGTGATCGAAAACTGTTCTATCAACACGATGCCACTTGGCTTTCCGATTCGGAATCGGGCGAACAACGAATCCTGGTCTACAACAACGGCGGCGGCCGCAAGGATGGAGACTATTCCTCAGTAGACGAGCTCGTATTGCCGTTTGACTCGAAGCGAGGATTCACGCGCGAACCGGGCAAGGCCTTCGGCCCCGAGCAGCCGGCTTGGAGCTACAAAGATCCCGAGGGCTTTTACTCCGCATTTATTTCGGGCGCGCAACGCTTGCCGGGGGGCAACACACTAATTTGCTCCGGAGCAGCCGGCAGACTGTTTGAAGTCACACCCGAAGGAAAAGTTGTTTGGGATTACTACAACCCCCATGGCGGAGAAATTGATCCCCCCCAACATGCCGGAAAAGCTCCGCCCCTGGCTCTTTTCCGGGGAACGCGACTGGCACGCGAGCATCCAGGCGTGCGGGCTCTGCTGAAGGAGTAGCGTTCCCGGCTCGCCCTGCGTTCCAGTTCGCCGCAAGCACGCAATGGACCGGCAAGGGCGCCTGGGAACAACCCGACAAAGTGACTAGCCGATGATTCCGCGCAAGTAGGAAGCGGTATCGGGATGCTGCGGCGATTCGAACACTTCGCTCGCGGGCCCCGATTCGATCAAACAGCCGCAACAACCGCAGTTCCAAAAAACGGCGACATCATCAGCCAGGCGCCGGGCCTGAGCCAAGTTGTGAGTGACGATGATGATCGTAACGTGCGAGCGCAGCGAATCGATCAGCTCTTCAATGTGCGCAGTCGAAATCGGATCGAGGGCGCTGCAGGGTTCGTCCATGAGCAGAACGCGCGGATTCAAGGCCAAAGCTCGAGCCAGACACAGGCGCTGCTGTTGTCCACCGGACAAGGATTGAGCGGGCTCGCCCAACCTCCCAGAAACTTCCTCCCACAGGCCCACTCGCTTCAACAATTCTTCCGAGCGAAGCTTGAGTTCTCGCCTGGGGCAGCCGTGTTCCCTCAGCGGCAAGTGCAGGTTGCGCTCAATCGAAACGGGGAAAGGATTCGGTCGCTGAAAGACCATGCCCACCTGCCGGCGCAGCCAACCGGTCGGCGTCGCGGCACTTATTTCCGTTTCACCAAAGCGAACCTGTCCCTGGACCGTGCAACCGCGAATCATGCTCGACAATCGATTGAGCGCCATCAGAAAGCTCGTCTTGCCGCAACCGGAAGGCCCGATCAACGCCGCAATCTTGTTCTCGCGCACGTCCAAATCGACGCTCTGCAGGGCCAGTTCGCCGTTGTAGCGAACAGAGAGATCGCGCACTTGAATCAGCGGCTGGCCCCGATCCTTCTCCGACGCGGAATGCGAAGCCGGCTTGCACGCTGAGCTACCCGCACGCGGCGCTGCAGTTTGCCCGGAACTCGATGTTGCTGAAATTTTCAAAGGATTAGAGCAGGGGCTGCATGCGCCCGGAGACACATCGCCTGACCAGAAAGTTCGAGCTGATATTGATGACAAGCAACAACCCCACGAGGGTCAGTGCCGTGGCGTAGGCGCGCTCTTCTCCAGCGGGGACGTTCATCGCCAGGTCATAAATGTGAACCGAAAGCGCACGACCGGAATCCGCCAGTGAACCGGGCATGCGGTCCACCGAGCCGCTTGTAAAAATGAGTGCGGCTGTTTCCGCCATGGCACGCCCGATGCCGAGCAATAAACCGGCCGCCAATGCCGGGGCGGCTGCCGGCAATAGGACCCGCGCGATCAGCCGAGTGCGCGACAAGTCCAGGGCCGCGCCTGCAAGGCGATAATCGTCGGGGATGGATCTCAAACCCAATTCGATCGATCGAATCAAGATCGGAAGCACCATGCAAGCCAAGGTCAATCCGCCCGACAGAATCGAAAAGCCCAGCCCCAAGGTGACGCAAAAAAAAGCGTTTCCAAAGAGGCCGAAGACAATCGACGGAACTCCAGCCAACACATCCAAACTCAATCGCACCAGCTTGCCCAGGCGGCCGTGACCACGGGTGAATTCCGAAAGGAATAGCGCCGTTCCGACTCCCAACGGTATCGCGCTGACCAGGCAAACCGCCAAGATCCAAAGTGTCGATACCAATATGGTCGAGATGCCGCCCTCTCGCCCGGCGCGACGCGGTGCTTCCGTCAGGAACTCGAACGAAATTTGGCCGGCACCGCGCGCCAAGTCACCGAGGATCCAAAAGAAGCACGCCGCCACGCTGAGTGCCGCGCCCCACGCCAAGATTGCAAGACCCAGGTCGCGAGGGCGCGCGCCGGGTGGTTCGACCATGGGCGCCTCAAGCATGGACCATCCTCGACTTGGTCCACTCGGCAGCGGAAACCAGAATCAAAACCAGCGCCATCAAGACCAAGCCCAACACGAATAGCGCCGAGCGATGGTCCGAAGTCGCATAGCTAAGCTCCAGCGCGATGTTCGCCGTTAGGGTTCGCACGGGTTCAAAAACACTGCCGGGCACTTGAATCACATTGCCGCAGACCATCAAGACTGCCATCGTTTCACCCACTGCACGGGTGGTTCCGAGCAATAAAGCTACGGCCATACCGGCCTTGCTCGAAGGCAAATACACACTGCGAAGAACGCCCAGGCGCGAAAGCCCTAGGGCTGCGGCCGCTTGCGTTTGCGATTGTGGAACAGCGCTGAAAGCTGCGTCCACCAACAATGCCACGGTGGGCAAAATCATGATCGCGAGGATCAGAGATCCCGTCAGCAAACTTGGTCCCGGCGGTTCGATTCTTCGAATCCAAGGGGCGAGCGTGACCAGTCCCCAAAAGCCATAAACGACCGAAGGGATGCCGGCCAATAACTCGACCATACGGCGATAAGCCGAACGCAACCCACGGGGCGCGATCAAGTGCAGGAATATCGCCGACAAAATTCCAAGCGGCGCTGCGACCAACATGGCTCCCAAGGTTGCTGCCAAAGAACCGATGAGCATGGGTCCCATGCCGAAGGAACCCGACTCGGCGCCTTCCGTGGGAAACCACTCACGGTCCGTGAAGAAACGCATCAAACCCACCGAACGGAGCGCCGGGATGGAGCCCAAGAGCAAGTACGAAACGACGAGCAGCACAATCCCCGCCGAAAGCACGGTCAGAACTCGCAGCAGACCCTGCAGAATTCGGTCAGAGTTCCGTTGGAACAAGGGAGTAGTCCTTCATCAGGTCGTGCACGGCCGCGGAACGAGCGTACTCAAGGAATGCCTGCGCTCTCTCATTCGGCTGCGGGGCCGTGACCATCAACAATGGTCGCGCCATGGGGAAGCTGCCGTCCGCAACCGCCGCCGCTGTCGCCTGAATTCCGTTCAGGGGCAACAGCCGAATCGGAACGCCCGATTCAACGTTCGCCGTCGCGGAGCCAATCGACACATAACCAATCGCATGGGGATTGCCCGCAATCGTTTTGACGCCCTGCTCGTTTTCGGCAATGACGATGTCCGCTTCGACTTCCTGGCTCGAAAGCCCCATGTAGTCGAGAAAGACCTTCAGCGTCGCGCGCCCTTCAGCCTTATTGACAACCGTGATTTCCGCATCGTGCCCGCCGACTTCGCTCCAATTGTTGAATTCACCCTTGAAGATCATTCTGATTTGTTTCCTGGACAACTCTCCTATCGGGTTGTCGCGGTGAACAATCATGCACACACCGTCGCGCGCAAATGGATAATCCTGCAACCCAAGTTCATCCTGAGCCAGGCTTCGACTAACCATTCCGATGTCCGCCATACCCGCTTGCGCGTCGGCAATTCCACGCGAGGAACCGCCGGTCTGCACGTCAATTCGCAAGCC
>JAJDES010000098.1 GCA_029259675.1 Planctomycetota bacterium | reverse complement strand
TGGTGCGGGCTCCTGCACGAAAATGAGTGCCAAGAGAATGTTGGTTACTAGTGACATGGCTTCGCTCGCCTTTTCTCGGCGTTTCGTTTTAGGCCGCTAGGGCTAGCTGGGATTGATCGGTTCCCAAGCGTTGTCTGTTAGGACATGGGGGGACTGCCCCAAAAATATTTGTTTCCGTATCAGACTTCTTGGAATGAATCGACTAGTTGCTTCAGGCTGTCGATAACTTCGCTGAGGCCGAACACGAGAGCATTCTTTAGGACATGTTGCTCGGGGTCCGCCGTCGATTCGCAAACAGCGCTTCGAACCAGCTCAAGCGATTCTGCAATGGAATCCAATCGTTCCTTTTGTTCGTGCTCGCCATCCGCAAGGCCATTGGCAACCTCGCGACATTCGACTCGAATCCGCTCGACCTTGTCGCGGTAGCTCTCACTTCCATCGCCGGCTTGATCTGTCTCTTCTCCAACACGATTGAGGATTAGCGCGGAATTGTAGAGCTGCTCCGTCATCTTTATTTGATCGCGGAGCAGATCCCCATCTTTAAGCTTGATGGCCTCCGCCGCGAGCCGGGCACTTTCGATGTTGGAGTGATACTTTCGTTGCGCTTCATGCTTTCGTGGGTCTTCCGATCCCTGTGCGGCTCCCACCGCCTCGTCAAGACGAACCGCAGCGGCGCGCAGTGCTTCCGCAAGGTGCCGGCGAGTTCGTTTCGTGGCTGAATCGGGCCAGACGGTTACGGACGCGAGCGCACCGATAAGTGCTCCTCCACCAATGGCTACCGCTCGTTCCTGAGCCGACTGAAAAGCATCGTTTTCAGCTCCAAGGGATAGTGCGACCGCCGCAACAACTCCGTAGCGCCACTCGGGGTAGATGCCCGCAACGGCGTTCATTACCAGCATCGAAAGGGCAAGGGCTATGGCTGTTCCGTATCCGACAGGGAGCAGGTAAAGACAGGCGATTCCAACCAGGCTGCCGACGATCGTCGCGATGAAACGATTCATGGCTTCGCCGATTGTGTTGCCAACGCTCGGCTGGACGACAAGAACCGCCGACAGGACCCCAACGAATTTTTCCGGCAGACCCAAGGCCTGCATGGAAAGGAATGTAGTCGCCGCAGCTGCCGCAGACTGGACAGCTAGGCGCGCGGAGTCACGGGCCTCACGCTTGGAAATGTCAAGGAAGCCGACTACCACAAATCGCGCTCGTTGGCGTTAGCCTCGAAATTCGGCGTTTGATGACAGAGGCGAAAAGCGGGCATGGCTCTATCCGAGGTGGTTGGTGTGCTGCGCTCTTTGCAAGGTAATTGATCGGCTAGGCCGCGGGTCGGCGGCCTTTGATGAAGCTGATAATCAAGAGCACCAAGAAGACGAAAAATAGAATTTTGGCGATGCCCGCAGCGCCTGCGGCGATGCCACCGAAACCGAAGACTCCGGCGACGAGGGCGAGGATGAGAAAGATGACAACCCAGTTCAGCATGGTGATGCTCCGTTTTAGGTGAAGCTTGGTTCTAGATTTGACGGCAACTCTAGAGGAGACGGTGCAATAGCCGTGCCGTTGTCAGGGAATTGTCATGAGAGGCCTCCCGGGGCTACCCAATCCGGTCTTGTGCAGTCAAACTTCCGATTGGAACTTCCCTTGCAGCAGGACTACTCGTTGGATGAGTCGGGCATCAAGGTTTCTTTCTCGCGCCGCACACGCACTTTCAAAGCGACACGGGATCCGAAAAGTGCTCCTGAAGTTCGCCGTAGCGGCGAGCAAGCGTCTGACGCGACCGTTCTCCGGGCAGAAGGTCCTTGCAGGTATGCGCCAGCGCTTCGGCGTGACTTGCAAGCACCTCACGCTGATTCGCAGTTTTGGCCTTCGCCGCCAGCTCGCCAATGACGGACATTGTTTGTATGGCCGCGCATAGGTCGGAAGCTACGTATTCTCGTGACTGATCGAATACGCTGGACGTGAAGGTCTCGAAGGAGACGGGGTGCACGACGACGCGAAGGTTTCCATCCGCATCGTAACGCTGCGCCTCCGGAGGCTTGCGGCCCATCAGCTCATGCAGTGCGGCGCGTAACCAATCGATGCAATTCGATGCCGTAAATGGGTCGTTGACTCCGGGAGACAAGGCTCGAGCCATGATCTCAACCAACTGGTCTACGAGAAACAGCATGTCTTGAGTCGCCGTGCGCTCTAGGCCCGTGGCGAAGCAAGAATGAATGGCCTGGTCGAGCTCTTCGTCGGCCTTGTCGGCAGGACGGACTTCAGCCAATACAGAACCTTCAACAACAAAATCACCTGGCCGGCACTGAATGCGCACAACAACATCGTTCTTTGAGGCCATTCTCAGGAGCGCATTTTCATCGATTGCTTGCAGGTAGCCATCGCATCTCGAATTGATGGATGCGAACTCCTGAGTTTCGGCTTGCGCACTCTGATCAACCGTTACGCTCGACTCCTCACAACCGAATCCTTCGGGAAATTGAACGGTGACGTTTCGCTTTAGATCAGCGCCCAACTTGGCCGTTATGTTCCCGATGTTGATCGTTTCTGGAATGTGATGAATGAAGTAGATCAGCACGGCAACACTGGCTAGGGCGAGCACAATGGCCGTCAACACGGAGAGGTGAGGCACAAATGCTGCGAGCGTATCTTCGCCAGTGCCGTGTTCAGCTCCGCGCACCGAACGTAGAACCAGCAGCGAGTAGACGAATGTGGCAATGAATGTACCAAGCGTGACCTGGTTGCCACGGTCGCGCATGAAATTGCCGATTAGCCTCGGGCCGAACTGGGCCGACGCGAAGGACACCGCGACCATGGTCATTGAGAAGGTGACGCCGGCAACCGTGATCATCGATCCGGCGATGGCCGTGAGTGTTGCTCGAGCGCCTTCGGCTTGGTTGTAGTACAGCCAACTGTAGGACCGTAACCAATCTGCTCCATAGACGGTGTCGATGTGGGTCGTCGCGACGGAAAGTCCAATTGATGCAATGGCCATCAATGTCGGAAGGAACCAATAGCTGCCCCGAATATCCTGCACCGACTTGATTAAACTTGCGTTCATTGGTGTTGGTGATACGGGACCGCGTTCCCCTACGCCACCATTCTCCCCCGGCAAATTTTTGCAGCCGGCGCCCGCTCCATCATTCTTGCACTGAGAGGTGAAGCAATACGGCGATCAAAGCAGGCTGAAGCGAATGCTTGGCATGGCGTTATGAACCGCGGGATAGGGAAGCGCACGCAGTTCACAAACCGGCAGGGCGCACAGCCTGCGTCCTCGGCCGCGTTGCATTGGCAGTGCTTGCCGCTTGCACCAGACTACTTAGTGAAGCTTAGGCGTGGATCGTCCGAAATAGCCGACTGGCGGCGGCCCATCAGCACTTGACTAAATAGAGCTTTTCACAGATGCCACCGTATTAGATGTCATCGATGGAGCGAGCCGGTCGTAGGCCGGCGTTGGCTGTGGCCGCTGACAGGAAGGTGAAGTGGCGGGCTGTCACGCGCGCTTCGCTGGCGCCTGTGTCGAAGGCGCCGCCCAGCACGATCGCGGCGGTCGTTGCGGTGGGCTCGTCGGCGCAGTACTCGTTTACGTTGCCGATGGTGTCGTGCAGGCCAAAGGGGTTGGGTTCGAAAGAGCCGACGGGTGCGTGGACCGCAAAGGGGTCACTCCATGCTTCGTAGAGCGAGCCTGACTCCGAATCGCTACTTCCGGTATAACTCGACGATCACTTCGTCCTTCTCGCCCGCGCGTACGGCGACCAGCTGGGGTGGGATGGGGAGGAAGCGGTCGGTGCCGACGCCTTCAAGACTGAACTCGTAGATCCCGGGGGCGCTGACTTCCGCGATCAGCGCATTCCCTGAAAGTTTGAGGTCCGTCAGGCGACCTTTGTGATTGACTGCACGAATGGACTCTTGGATCGCGCTGTACGAGCTGCCGGAGAGTTCGTCGAATCGATCCAGGGCGACCCCGCCGTCGCGGAATTCGATACGGAAGGCGTAGACGGGCTCGAGCTGGAAGCGCACTGACTGGAATCCAGGGGCCAGACGCAGGTGCTTGCTGCGCTTTCCATAGTCCAGCGGGCTCGCGATCAAGTAGGGATAAGTGATCGCTTCGCCGGGCACCGCCCAGAAGCGGAATAGGCCAGGCTCTTCGAGATCCGCCTTGGCCCTGCCCATTTGCACCCGTTGCGGAAGTACCTCCTCGTTGCGGTAATAGATTTGGTCGATCGGTATTCGCTCGCCGGTTCGCGCGTCGACGGTTTCGAGAAGCACCTCAGCGAGCTCCGGGATCACGAGCCGTACGCCTTCAACTCCGCCGGCCGGGACCTCGATCATCCAGCTCTTCAACAACGGCCAAAGCTGGATTTGATAGAGGCCAACGGGCAAGTCCTCCACTCGGAAGGACCAGGTGGGAAGCGTCCCGCCGACGCGCTCAAGGTCAGTTAGCGAGAGGTCGATGTCTGCGATGGGCTGATACCGAGCCTGAGTCCCGACAGAGTCGTGTTTGGCGACCTCGTAGAATTGCAACCGCGCCTCTTCCTCACCACCGAAGACGGGGAAGGAGACAACGCCGCCGAGGGTTGCGTGCTCCGGCGACGCGGGCGGATTCTCCAGCGTCAGTACCAGCTCGCGCCAATCGCCAGCGGCAAGAGTTATCTCGCCGCTCGCTAGCACGGGCCGTTTCGCCCAGCCCCCTCCGCCCAGTTCGACCGCGACGCGGTACTCGCCGGGCGCAAGGCTATCGAGCCGCAGTCCTTCAGTCTCGAGCATTTCGTTGAGCGGCTCGAAGCGGACATACTGATTGCCCCCGTCCTCTCTTACCCAGTAGACGCAGAGCGTGGCCGTCGTTTCGAGCGCAGCGTATTGCTCAAGTTGCATGTTCGCCAACCGCACAGACAGCTCGGCCGAGGGCTCTAGCAGCAGCTCGCGCTCATCGTTTTCCGAGACGTCGACCGTGATCGAACCCGGGGCGTAACCGGGCGCTTGCGCAAAAACGATGATGCCGAGCTCGGGTGCGAATCTGCGAACGATCTTCGGATTGCCAGAGACTTCGCCGAGCTCAACGAGCCGGGGCAACTCGCCCGTCGCAGGCATGAGCGCCAAGCCGGCTACCGTGAACTCCGGCATATTCGGCTCGTGTCCGCCCATAAGCTCAATGGGCGATCTCAGGCCGTCGTCGAGCAAACTGCTCACTTCATTCCGGCCCCATGCTGCACTGCCGACTCCGTATGTAAAGCGAAGCTCGACGTCTTCGAGGTGCGCTCGCGTATTCGCGTCGCGCACGGACAGTTTGAACTTCGGCCAGAATCCTGGCCGGACGAGCCGAATTCGAGCCTCGTGAACGATTTTGCCGTGGGCCGATTTCACGCCGCGGGAAAGAGCAACGAGGGTCCGTTGGGATAAGTAATGCGGATGCCGGACCTCGACTTCCAACTCAGTGGCGCGCAGGTCTTCATGTCGGTGCGCGCTTGCTAAGAACGGATCGATGTCAAATTCGTTTGTCAGTCCCTTGCACTGCCACGAGTCTCGGATCTCTGGGAGCCAGTCGTTGCGCTCGTTCACCCCCGTCAACAAGACCGTCGCCATCTGTGCGTCCGCTTCGTTGATCCCCTCAAGGACGATGCGCAGTACGTTGATTCCTCCGGACACAATTGCCCCGACGGGAGGTTTCTCTGCGACCGGGCTCCGTCCCATGCCTTCCGCGGTCGGGACTTCAGTTGCAAGTTCGGTAGCCGACAAGGTTTCAACGCCGACAAGCTCCGCGTTGGTCGCCGGGGGTTCGACGGCTGCCATCTGTGGTGAGTCAACCGCGGTTGTTCGTGTAGCGAAGTACACACAGGCCGCCGCCAGGAGAACCGCGGCAGTCACCTTCATCATTGTTCCCATGGCTATCGCTCCTGTCACAAAGGTGCCGGTCATGCCGCCGCTGCCGACAGGTACACCGAGCGCCGTTACTGCGGACATCCAAGTGGCGCGGTCGCCGCCGTACTGCTTGTCTAGTGTTTCGCGCAGCAGTGCTAACCCTCGCCGCAGGCGCGTCTTCACTGTCGCCACAGGTATTCCCTGGCGATCGGCAATATCAAGTGGCCCAAGGCCCTCGAAGTAGCGCAACAGAATCGTTTCGCGACATGGTTGGTTGAGGGAGTCCAAAGCTCGGACCAGCTCCTTGCGCAGCTCGAAGCGCGCATCGAGCTCATCCGCCGCAGGTTGTTCACATGCCCTGCGCTTTTCTCGATCTGTGCGGCGCGTCTCACCGCGCCAGCGATCGGCCACCAAGTTGCGCGCGACCCGGGTCAACCAGCCGCGCAGTTGATAGCCATGGTGTGGCGGACGCTCCAGCGCCCTCTTCCAAACATCTTGGACTAGGTCGTCGGCATCTTCCCCAACGAGATCAATCGCAAGCCGCCTCAGGAAGGCCTGATGGGAGAGAAGCTCCTGCGCGATATGGGGATTTGGGTTCGTCATCGGACACACTCCGCTGAAGAGAACGCCACCACGATTCCAAAGGAGTCTAGAATCTCAGAAGAATCTCATAATACGGCGAGAATCAATACGGCGAGAACTCACCGGCGATAGGGGGTCGCAGGACCTTGTCGTAGCCTGGCCCGCGTTTGGTACCTCACAAACAACGGTGGTATCCAAGGTCCGCGGCACTGTGCCGGCTTCAGCTAATTTTCAATTCCCCTTCGAATCAATTCTAATCAGGGGCAACGCTTGGACTCAGTTTGAAGCAGATGGGGCTCGAATCCCCAGCGCCGTAATCGAACTATTCACTATGAATGCAGAACAGAAGCGAATCGTGTTGGATGCCGTGAACTTGGGAAGTGAAGGTTGGAGGTTTGCCTTCAATGCTGGTGATGCGGCTGGTTGTGCTGCTCATTACGAGGATGGTGCTGTAATGAATGCGCGCCCCTTTGGCGAATTCAACGGCGTCTCTGCTATTCAAGCGTTCTGGCAAGGCCTCATGGATGGCGGGTATTCAAGTGTTGAGTACTTTGGGTCCAAGCTGCAAATCATCGACGAGGCGAGCGCGTTGCTTACGGCTAAGTGGAAGATGAATAAGGCGGCGGGCGTGATCCATCGCGAATTGTGGGTGTTGCAGGGTGACGGCCGAGCGAAGCTCAGAGAAGATGACTTCGAAGTCGATCAGTAAATGGTCAGGTACGAAGCCCCACGCTTTGTCGCACTTTGGCTACCGTCTAGTGCTGCACAAAGAGTCGCCAAATTCAAAGATCAAGACACTCCAACGCATTTGCAGGGTTTTCAATTCACCTTCGCTGAACCTTGGAATCACGGACAATGCTAGGGCCCTGCTCGATACGAATGATCTCGACTACGTTTAGGAGGCAATCCCACGTGAGCGCTTTACAGATAAGTGGTCGTGGTTGCGACCGGAACCTGACTCCGTATCTCCTCGCCATGGCCTTAGCGGCGCTGCTCGCAGCCTGCCATTCGCAATTGGAGCCCGAGACTCCGCCCGCAACTAACAGTGTGCAATCGGTGCCGAAGGCTATGCCGGCCCCCCGTTCCGGCGCAGATCGAATCGGTGCAAGGATTCCCAGCTCGATTGAACTCGGCCTTCCCGGTGGCTTGCCCGCAGCGCGCGCGACGTTGGTGCGCTGGTGGACCAACACCTGCCCGTTTTGCGTCGCGTCACTGCCCGCACTGGAGCAGCTGCGCGTCACCTATGCCGATCGCGGACTGCAGACCATTGCCGTCTACCATCCGAAGCCGGCGCGAGCGATTGACAGTGTCGACTTTGAGAAGGTTCGCGCGGGTGCACTTGAACGGGGCTACCACGGACGAATAGCCGTAGACGCTGAGTGGACTTCGCTTGTGGAGTTGTGGCTCTCGACCGGACCGCGCTCAGCGACCAGTGCCAGCTTCCTGTGCGATGCGGACGGAATCGTGCGTTTCGTGCATCCCGGACCCGAGTTCCATCGTTCCGACGATTCAACCCACGCGCAATGCGACGAGGACTTCCGCGCACTTGAGCAAGCCATCAATTTTCTGCTCGCCGAATGACTACAGGAGCAACGGAGTCGCACACCTCGTCGCACGCTAGCCACCATAATGTGCCGCATTGGAAGCGCATAATTTAAAATCCACGACCGCGCCCAGCTCGAACAATCCAGCAGGTGCGGGTAGATGGGTTCGAGGGTGAGGCTTGAGAGGGAGTCGTTTGGATGGTCTGACTGGTTGACATTGGTTTGATCCTTTTGTGCGGGGAGCCCCTTTGTAGGTAGTGGGCTCGAACCTAGATCGATAGTTTGGGGCGAACGAAATAGGGTGTTCTATTGATTGGATTTGGCCGTCTATTTTGAGTGCCCATTTAAGAGCTATTGCTTGCCTAGGCTCAAGATCGGCGCGAGGCCTTGGCGAGGAGTTAGTTATGAATCGCCTTGCTAGCAGCACTTTTGTTGGGCTCAGTGCCCTAACCGCTCTCCTTACAACAGCAATAGTGGTTCGCTCGCATCACTTGGATGAGCGTTGGCAGGCCATGGTCGCCCAGGGAATGAGCCAAGAGCTAGAGTTCGAAGCTAGTCAACTTGACCGTCCCGTTTTGCGTGGGGAATCCATAGAAGGATGCGGTCTGGCGGAGTACCGTCGCGCGGTTGACTCATTGCCTGCTGAAATG
>JAJDES010000097.1 GCA_029259675.1 Planctomycetota bacterium | reverse complement strand
CCCAGGCGCTGCGGATGGTTTTGCTTTTGGGGATGGAACGGGCTTCAGCTCAGTCATGCCAAAAGTTCTTCCTCTTGAGATTGCTGATGGGGACGCGTGGGCGCCTTGCCGTTCAAGTCGGCAATAAGGGGCTCAATAAAGCGCTCCACTTCACGCCGATCGATCGAGCGTTTGTTGCCGAGTATTTCGACCGCCAGGCCGCCGACAACATTGCCGATGAATCCGATCAGTTCCGGTGCTGCGCCCAGGTAAGCGGCCAGGGCCGTTATGGAAAAGAGTGCGTCTCCAGCTCCGACGCGATCCAACACGCGCGGAGTGAAGGAAGGCACGGAGCACAGCTCGCCGTCCGAGCTGCGCACGATGCAGCCGCGATGACCGCGCGTGACGATCATGTTGGCGGCGCCCAACCTCGAACCGGTGCTGGTCAGCATGGGGGCCAATTCGCCGCGCATGTCGCGGGTTTCCAAGCGCAGCTCGCCCTCGGAGAGGCTCACGTAATCGGCGCGCGTGTAGCCGCCGATGGTGTGAAAGCCGCGATTGCCCGCGTTAGCTTGGGTATTGACCGCCAGGAACGGCGCGACCTCCTCCAACTTCGTTCGCAGTTGCGGGCTGATCGTCCCGTGCCCGAAGTCGGCCGCAAGAATCAAATCGCAACCCTCTGCGCAGGTTCGCACGCGTTTCAAGAGTTCGGCTTCTTCGGCCGCGTCCGGACCGCGATCGTCCATGACGTAGACCTCCAGCAACTTGGAGACAAAATAGCCGTCGATGAAGCGCCGCTTCAGAATCGTGGGCGCGCCCTTTTGAACAGTGAAATAAGAACGCACCCGCGGGTGGAGCTTGGCTTCAATGAACTCGAGGTGACTGTCGCGTTCGCCGATGCGGGAAATCAAATTCACTTCGGCCGCGAAGTTCGCCACATGATTGGCGACGGCCAACACACCGCCGGCAAACAACTCGCTGGATTCGAACTGCAGTGCCAGGCTCGCTTCTTTCGAGGAAGCTCCGAGGGTGCGGCAGAAGTGGTAATCGTCGAGAATCGTGTCGCCGATCACGCAGACCTTGAGGTCCTGCATGCGATCCAAAAGGGGCCCCAACTCCGTCAGCCGTTGCCGCTTCGCAAAGCCCTGCATGTACTCGCGCAAACTGGCGGGGAAACGTGCGTAAAAATCATTAATGCCGCTGGCGCGATGGGGCTCCTGGGCCGTTCCATCCACGTTGCTTTGTGACGCATGCCCCTGGGCTTTGCTGTTCATCGACTCGCACCTTGCTTGGGCGTAAACGCGGGCTGGGACTGCGCTTGGTTCTGGAAACCAGTTAGGTCCAGCATGGCTACGGCCGCTTTGCGAACCCAATCGCTGAGATCATCCGCTTGTGCCGTTGCCATTGCCGTTGCCATTGCCGTTGACTGGGTTGCTCCAGCTTGAGCGCCGGTTTTACCCGCGGCGAGTTCCGTTACGGGGGGCGCTTCGAGCACGGCATCCGCTTGCTCACACCACGCTCCGCAGTTGCGAAACGCGAAAACCTTCGCATGTTTCGGCAACTGCTTGCGCCAATTCTTGGGCGCTGATCTCCCTGAATCGAGATCCAGGATGATGCAGTCGGTGTTTTGGGCCAGTTGCATCAAGTCCGTGCCCGCGTTCCCCGGCAAGTCGCTATCGCGTCCGAGGCTTGCGACGGACGTGCGAAATCCATGTTCATGCAGTTTCTCGATGGCTATCGGATCATCCACTCCGAAGCGCACGGGCCAACCGCGATGCTCCACGATGGCGCGGGCCCAGGTGCAAGCTCGTTCCAGGCGAGCGCCGCCGGAAGATCCGGTAGCATCAACCAGGGCCAAGACTTTCAGTGGAGTCTCATTCAGCTCGCGTTGGTGCACGTGGGCGTTGATGCTTGCAAGCTCGGGGTTGCTGCGCAGCAATGCCAAAGCGGGTCGCAGCTCAAAAGGCAATTTGCGCAGCCCGAGTTCGCGGTGCAGGCGATTCATGAATTCGAGATCGGCAAGCGTGTCGACGGACAGGCGCCGCCGCGGCCCAAAGTCTTCGGCCGGCCTCGCGATCTCAAGCATGGGGAACAGATCGGGTCGCTGTTTGATAATGGGAAACTGATGTTCGCGCAGCGCCGCTGTTATCGAAATGTCGTCGGCGCGCTGCCAAGTGCTCAAGCGAGCGATTTGAATGCCCTCCATCGGAAAGAACAATTCGTCACGCGCTGCGAAGCTCACGGTTGCAGCCGTCGGGTGAGCGCGCAACGCACGCAGCAGTTGGTCGAGATCCGCGGGCTCGATTAAGGGGCAATCGCCGCTGACCAAAACACCTATGTCTGCTGCGTGCGCTTCCGCCGCACGCCTCAAGCGTGTCGTGACGTGATCCACATCGCCCGCATAGGCGAAGCATTCCATGCCGCGCTCCGCAGCAAAATCGTGCAGCGGCAAGTTGGCGTCCTCTGCGCAGGTCGCGATCACGATCTGATCCAGCTCCTCACAGGCTTGGAGTCGATCGACAACCCAATCGAGCAGGCGACGGTCGCCGATCCGGCGCAGGTGTTTGGCCGGCAAACGCGAGGAATTCAGTCGAGCGACCACAAAAGCCACGGCCCTTTCGTGCCCCGCCATCAGCGCAGCACCTCAATCCGGCCGGGGGCCTGGGCGAATTCGAATTTCAGCCCCCAGGTCGGGGTCGGGAAGCCACGGATCGAGTGTGTACGTCTCATTTGCTCAGGCTGGGTCCAGTGGGGCTCCAGCATGGCTCCCAATCGCCGCCGTTCAAGACTTGCGCGGGCCGGAAAGCCTGTAATTACGGGCAAAAGCCCGAATGGACCCGTTGAAGGCACCGTGCGGCCACTCGCCCGCATCGAGTTCCCGGTTCGAATCGACAAAGCGCCGCAGGTGCGCCTCTTTTTGAAAGTGCGGTCGCGCTCCCACAAAGCGCCGATCGGGGCCCTGTGCCCGCTGTGGTTCCTCCCCAAGTAAAGGCAGCCACAGGCCCGATCCAGCTCGCACACGCCGATTGGGTTGGGCCGGAGCCCCGGTGCTTCGCGGCGTGCGAGTTCTTCCGCGACGGCGATACTTTGGGCGCTACTCAGCTTGGGGCTCGGATTTGCGTCGCAGGATCCAATTTGCGAAGCGCCGGCCCATCTGGATTCGGAAAGCGCTGCGGATGGAGAAGGAGACCAGCACGATGCCCGAGACGATGCCGAGCCAGCCGGGGCCGTGCTCATGCAAATCGTTAACGGCGGCGACCAGATCCAAGTCGGTGCGCGAATAGAGCTGATTGACACCAAAGCCGGCGATCAAGGCCACGGCCGAAACGGTGATCAAGTAAACGCCAAGGACGCGCTTGCCGAGCATTTTCGACACCACGATCAAGGTGGTGACATTGGTTGCGGGCCCGACCAAGAGGAACACTAGCGCAGCACCCGGGTCCAAGCCCTTGGCAATCAAGGTGACGGCGATCGGCGTGCTGGCGGTGGCGCAAATGTAGAGCGGGGTGCCGATCACCAGCATCAAGAGCATCGCCGGCCAACCGCTGGGGATGAGTTCCGTGAACAAATTTTCCGGCGCCAAGACGGCGATCAAGCCCGACGCGATCAGCCCGATGGTGAACCAGGGCACAAGGTCATCGAGCAGGGCTCCGAAGGCGTACTGCAGGCTTGCGCGTATGCGCTGCACCCAGGATTGCCCGGGCTGGGCCGGGGCTTCTTGCTCGGGCTTCGTTGCGGGATCTTCGCAGCAACTGGCAACGGGCGGATCGGGTTCAGTGTTCGCGCAGCAGGGGGCTTCGGAATCGGCCAAGGATTCGGAGTCTGCGGGGGTCGCTTCCCCGTCAAGTTTCGACGTTACGAGTAGGTTGACTCCCATGCCCGTCGCCACGGCTGTCATCAGTGCGGCCAGCGGTCGAATGACCGTCATGATGGGGTCCATCAACGCCCACGTGATGCCGATCGAATCCACGCCCGTTTCAGGGGTGGAAATCAGGAAGGCGGAGGTCGCGCCCTTGCTGGCCCCGGCTTGCTTGAGCGAGACCGCAGTCGGAATCACCGAGCAGGAGCACAGCGGTAGCGGAACTCCCCAGAGCGCGGCGCGCAAAACCGAGCGGAAATCGTTCTTTCCCAGGCGATTTTGAATCGCACTGGTTGGTAGTAGCGTGTGAATCAGGCCAGCAATCGAGAAGCCCAGTAATAGGTAGGGCGAAGACTCGACAATCAGGAATCCGATCTCGCGGAAGAATTGCAGCAGGCTTTGCATGGAATGGCTGCTCAGTGCCCGCCGCTGCTCAGGAACAGACTGACGACGATACCGCCGGCCAAGAGCGCGATTTTGGCCAAGGCGTCTTCGCGGTGGTGGAAAACCTCGGGCAGAAGATCACAGAGCGCGACGTACAGGAACGTTCCGGCTGCCAGGGCTGTGAGTATCGGAACTCCCGCCGCGGGCAATAGCTCGACAACCCAATGGCCAATGAAAATGCCGGCAGGTGTAATTAAGGAGAACAACAGCAACAGGAGCAAAATGGAGAGGGTGCGAAATTCGGCCAGTAGGAAGATCGTCGTTAGGGAAAAGGACTCGGCCAGTTTGTGCCCGATGATGGAGATGAATACCGGGCCGGCTAAGCCCTGCACGGTGCCGGCCGCCGAAAGTCCCATGCCCGCGGTAAAGGCGTGAATGGCCAAACCCACAAGGGATGCCCAACCTAAGGTCAAGTGACGTCTTTGATCCGATCCCTCCTCGGCCCAAAAGAACAGTCGCTCAATGATGTACAGGCCGACGACGCCCAACATCACAAAGAACCACATGGAGAAGATGTGTTCGTGGGGCTCCACAAC
>JAJDES010000096.1 GCA_029259675.1 Planctomycetota bacterium | reverse complement strand
TAGTCCATGCTTGGAACCTTAGTGAACGGAGGGCCCGGGGTGAATGCCCGCGACCCGGACTTCTGCCCGCGGCTTCGCCTGTAGCCTTTGCACTCGCCTAGCGCAGGGGCCGGTAGCCCCCGCCGAGGGCCGCCTCCGGGGGCATGCTGCGGCGGGTGAATTCCGCGCCGCCGCCCAGGGTGAATTCGAAGGACTCGCTCCAATTGCGGCCTGTGCAGCTGATCAGGTCACCGTAGCGCGCCCGGTACTCGTCGGTTTCGAAGTGGGTCAAGGCCAGGATCCAATAGGGACCCAGTCCGTCGCAGTCGTAGGCGCCTTGGCTGAAAACGGAATAACGAAAGTGGTGCCGTTCGTTGTTGAGCGGATCGCGCGGAATGCGATCCAGGTACCCGTGCTGTTCCAGTTCGCGAATGAAGGGCGGGCTGGTGGATGGATCCCAGCCGGAGCTTCCGCGCTCGCGTCGCGGAAGGGGCAGGCGGCCGCGGTCCACGTTGAATTCTTCGATGGCGTCCGCAATCTCAAGCATGCGGATCACTCGCACGCGATCTCGATCGCGAGGCCTCTCTTCCGGGTGGCCGGGAACCATGGCCATGGCCAGGATCGCTGCGGGGCAAGCGAGCAGCAGCAGTGGGATCAGCTGGGGACCCCTGAATATCTTTTTTAGCACGCTGTTTCGCACGCGGGGCCTATCGGCTAGTGGGGGGGCTCGGGCTTAGTTCCGTGGGCAATCTTGCTGGCTTCTCTTCGTCCCGTTCGGCGGCGGATTGCGCTTTGCTTTTCCATTCGGACTCAAGTTCCGGGGATGTGCGGCCGCGGGGCCTTGGTTGGGACGCTTGCGCGATTCCGTGTGATCGGGCGAGTTCCATTCGAGTGAACCGGAAAATGCGGCCGCTTGGCGCTACCCTGTGAGTGTGGGTGCGCATCAAATTCGAAGGCCTTCGCCCCCGCCAATCCTTGCTAACGTACCGGCGACATTGCCGATTCCCGTTCCGATGCAACTCTCACACTTGCCGCACGCCTCCCATGGAACGCTGGTCCATAGAAATCGACAAGGAGTACCTCAAGTTCTCCGCCGCGCACTTTTTGATTTTCCCCGACGGCACGGCCGAGCGCTTGCACGGCCACAACTATCGGGTTTACACCGAGATCGATGCGGCCTTGAGTGAGCACGGCTTGGTGATTGATTTTACCGCGGTCAAGCCGGTCATTCGCGCAATGGTCGATGAACTTGACGAACATTGGATCGTGCCCGGGCAGCACGCTGAATTGCGCCAGCAAGCGCTGGAAGACGGTTCAATTGAAGTTACCTATCGCGAGCGCCGCTACGTGGCGCCCGCCGAAGATGTCGTTGTGCTGCCGATTAACAACACCAGTGCCGAAAACTTTGCGACCTACTTGGGCCGCGAGTTGATCGCGCGCCTGCGCGCCAAGTTTGCCGAGGTGAAAGTGCGCCGGATGCGCATGGCCGTTGAAGAAACGGCGGGTCAGCGCGGGGTTTACGAATTCCAAGCTGACTGATGGCTGCCACCCTGCTGGTTGATTGCTATCTCGATCAGGACGGCTGCGCGTCCAACTACGCGCCTTTTTATGGCGGGGGGGAGCTGGAGGTTGCGCGGGCGATCGAAGCGGAACTTCCGTCGGACCTCGGGGCGTATGAGGCGCTGATCGTTTCCGGCTCGGCGGCTTCGGCACTGGATGAACCCGAATGGTTGGAGCCCTTGGAGCAATTGTTGCGCAGTGCCTGCGAGCGAGCCATGCCGGTGTTGGGTGTGTGCTTCGGGCATCAGGTGTTGGCCCGGGCGCGCTTGGGTTCTTCGGTACTGCGACGCGCAAAGCAAGTCGAATTCGGTTGGAAGTCGATTGAGATCGAGCGCGGCTCGCCCTTGCTCGGCGCGCACGCTCCGCGCTTCACCACCTTTGTTTCGCATTCGGATGAACTCGATGCAGAGGCGAGCGCTTTCAAATCCTCGGCGCAGGTTTTTGCACGCTCCAATGAGTGCGCGGTGCACGCCTATCAATTGCGCGGTCTGCCGGCCTTCGGCGTTCAGTTCCACGCGGAGATGGGAATTGGCGAAGCTGCGCAGCTTGTGAATTCGCGCACGGCCAAGCACCCCGAGTGGGGTCTATGCGCCGCGGATCTTCTGGCACAGCAAGTGGACAGCGCTCCACTCTTCGCGAGTTTACTGGGGGACTTTCGGCGCGTCGTGAAAGCCGGCAAATGAGTGCGCGGGCCCTGCGACGAACGGCTTGGTTGGGAGCCCTGGTCCTTTTGTTCTTGCACTTGGATTTCTGGCGAGTTCAACGACCAAAGTTGTGGTTCGGCTGGATGCCCGAAGAACTGCTTTACCGCTTGCTGTGGATGCTCCTGGCTTGGTTGTACTTGCTTTTCTTTTGCGCGCGAATTTGGCGCGACGACAACACTGAGGGAGGGGAGTCTTGAGTTCGGCGCAAATGTCGATCGCCGTGGCCAGCGGGATTTACGCGCTGATTGTGCTGTGCATCGGGCTATGGGCATCGCGCCGCGCCGCACGTTCACCGGAAGACTATTTTTTGGCCGGTCGCAGTTTGGGCGCCGTGGTGCTGTTCATGGCACTCTTTGGAACCAACGCCACTTCCTTCGTGCTGGTGGGAATTCCCGGCCGCGCCTATCACGAAGGCATCGGCATGTTCGGACTGAATGCACCGATCATCGCCCTGGGCATTCCGATTAGTTTTTGGGCCATCGGTTCCCCCGCGCGGCGCATGGCCAGCCGCCTGAATGCCGTTTCCCCGGCCGAGCTCTACGCCAAGCGCTTTGAATCCAGGTCCCTGGGGCTCCTGCTGTTCGCGTTTTTCACTCTCTACACCTTGCCGTACATGGCCCAGGCCCTGGTCGGAATCGGCAAGACCTTGGCGGCCACAAGCGAGGGAGCCATTGGTGAGCGCAGCGGGGCCTTGGTCGTGGTGGCCGTGGCCCTGTGCTACACATCCTTTGGGGGCATGTTGGGAACCGCTTGGACCAATGTGTTCCAGGGACTCGTGTTCCTGGTCTTCATGCTCGCGGCCTTTTTCTACATGTCTCACTCCATGGGCGGTTTGGATGCGGCCATGGAAGCGGTGCGCGCGCGCGACGCCGATTTGCTGCGCCTTGCGGACCAACCGATTTTTCGGCCCACCAACTGGACCAGTTGGGGCTTTGTCATCGCCCTGACGGTGATCGCGTTTCCGCACATGTTGGTGCGCTTGATGGCCGCCAAGGACCAAAGCGCCCTGCGCTCTGTCTGCCGTTGGTATCCGCTGGCCCTGGCCCTGTTGTGGATCCCGGCAGTTTTGATCGGAGTCTGGGGCGCCGCCGCCATTCCGGGCTTGGAGGGCCGTGAATCCGATCAGATCCTCTCGCGCATGGTGGCCTTGCACATGCCGGCCGGCTTTGAAGTGCTCGGATTCCTGGCGGTACTGGCGGCGGTGATGTCGACCCTGGACGCGATGATCTTGACCCTCGGTTCGATGCTGGTGCGCGATGTGTTGCGGCCCTTCGGCGGCGGTGAAGTAAGCGAAATTCGAGCGGGAAGAGCCTTTGGCTTGGCGGCGGCCGCGG
>JAJDES010000095.1 GCA_029259675.1 Planctomycetota bacterium | reverse complement strand
ACTTGCACGACGACTTGGGCTGTTCGGCAGAGGACGTTCGCGAGGGCTACCGACGTTGCCCCTTGCCCTTTGAATACATGTTGGTGCATTCCGACGCCAAAGTCGTTCCCTGTCCTTTTTGGACCCACGACGGCGAAATGGGGGATGCGAACAAGGAATCCTTGGAAGACATTTGGCGCGGGGAGCTTTACACCGGCTTGCGACGCAGCTTGATCGAAGGCGACTTGCAAGCGCCCTGTGAACGTTGCCCCAATCTCGGGCGCGGCGACGTTGACGATTCCAAGGCATTCAGTGACCGAGTGTTTTAGGCCGCGCAACTGCGAGCAGTCTCGGGCTTCCCATTTCGTCTGAGGGCGGTTCTTGCGTGCAGCGAAGTCTTGGAGAGGGAGTCGGTGTGCCGACCCCAAAATTCAAGCATTCGGCCTGATAGCCAGGTGAGATCGAAACGCGTTCAGCGGGGAACGCTGCCTTCCCAAACAAGGCTTGGCCCTATTTCGATTGGGCTTTTCCGGCCGCAGCGATGGCCAAAGCTTGCGGGCACTGAGCCAATAGGGGATGTCCCTCCGGCGCCTTCGCTTGGACGAGCTGAAAGCAAGCGATCGCCCCCTCGAAATCACCCAGGTCAATCCGCGCGGCGCCCAAATTGAAATGGGCTTCCAGCATGTTTGGCTGGAGCTGCGTCGCACGTTCATACAATTCCGCCGCAAGTTGGGGTTGTTGCAATTGGTTGCGATACAAGTTGCCCAAGTTGTAATGGGTCGTCGCGTCGAGGGGCGCAAGATCGAGGGCGCGCTTGTATTCAGCTAGGCACTCATCCAAGCGCCCCAATGCTTTGAGCGCATTGGCCAAATTGTTGTGGGTGATGGCGGAGTCCGAGCGCTGTAGCGATTGGCGGTAGGCTTCGACCGCCTCGGTAAAGCGCCCTTCGCTGTACAGCGACATGCCGCGCTGGCGTTCTTCGACGCCGGTACTGGTCGGCAAGCGCAAGGGGCCCTGGAAGAGTGTTTGGCTCCACCAGCCGAGAGCCAGTACCAGGGCGGCACTGATTCCACATGGCACAACGCCACGTTGAATACGGCCGCGGCCAAGATCCCAAAGCGTTACCAAGCCGCTTGCGGCAAGTGCGATGGCTGCGGGCATGATCGGCGCGCGGTAGCGCCCGGTGACGAAGAAGAGCGCGATCGCCGCTGCGTATGCGCCCAAGAAAAGGAGCGGCCATTGCGCGGGTCGCAAACCAATTGTGCCGCCTGAGAACAGGAGCAATAGTGGTGCCAAAAGAGCGAGTAGGAGCCAAGTGCGGGCGTCGACGGGCAGGCGCAGCGGCCAAGCTTGTTCGCGGTGCCAGGGAAAGCTAAGACCCAGTTGAGGGATCTCTTGGGGATGAAAGAACAGCAGCCATTTCTTGCCCAGTAAGCCCAAGCTGCGCTCCGGGTTGTCGCGAATATCTTGCCAGGCTCGGTCCGACCACCATTGTGAAGCTTCGCGGTAGCTGACTTCGCGCCCCAAAGCGCGCTCCACATTTAGTTTTCCCAAAGGATCGTGGGCGAAGTCGTAATCTTCGGGCAAGCGGAAGACGCCGCTGGCTGCGGAATGGTTGCCGATCCAAAAGTTCACTCCGCCGTTTGCTGAAAGCAATATGGGCTCGCCCGTGACAAGCACATTGCGCAGCGCCAAGGGCGCAACGGGCAAGAGGCAACCCACGGCAAAGGCCAAAAGTCGCCTGCTGTTGGTGGCGCGCGCACCGCGATTGCGAAACAGTCGCCAAAGCAAAACGGCTCCGACCAGCAGGCAGAGCGCGAGGACGGTCGGGCGCAGGGCAGCGGAGATGCCCAGGGCGATTCCGGCAGCCAAGACGGATCGGTGACCGCGCCCCGGAGATACTTGAGGGGCTTCCCGCTTGTCGGCATGGATCAGCAGGGCCAAGCCCAACGTCAAGCTGAAGCCCTGCAAGCTGGCCACGAGGATGGCGGCGTCGAAATGGATCAAGGGGCCGAAGAGGGCCACGCCTAAACCGGCCGCGATGGCGGCGCGCTTGCCCGCTATTTGGCCGGCGATGTACGCGCTGCATACGGCAGTTGCGGCCCCAGCGCAGGCCTGCAGCAAGCGCACACTTCCCACGGCAAATTCGCCCTGCGCATTGGTGAACAGGGCCAAAATGTACGGGTACAGGGGCGAGAGCAAATAAGGGTGATCCCCGGCGCCGTGGCCGCGGGCGATGGAAGCCGCAGTTTCCGCGTAGTAGCGGCTGTCCAAAAACAAGCCGCTAAACAGCTCGGCCTCTTTGGCGACGCTCAGGTAAGCCAAGCGTGCAGCGAGAGCAATCACGAATAGCAGGCCGAAGGCGCCGGGCTTCAATATCTCGAACTCGGCACGTGGCGCCCTTGCTGTCAACGGGCCCGCGGCCGGCGCACGCTCTTGGGAACTCTCTTGCGCTTGAGCTGGAGCGGCGCTCGTGCTGCTTGCCTGGCGCTTGCCGAGTTCCCGGCTTCCAGCCTTGTCGGTGCTCGATCGCTTGCGCTTGCGGCCCATGAATGTGTGGCTGTTCTGGAAACGGGGTTCGGTGCCCGCGGGAGCTCAAGCAAAGTGTGAGGCTCGGGCGCGGACAAAATACTCTACTCCATGCTCCCGGGGGGCCCAGGACCATGTCATGCGCAAGAGTTTCCGGGGAGTTCGCTCCATTCGGCGACCAAAGCGCCGGTCGCCGTTAGAATCTGCGCCGATTGCCGCCCGCGCTGATGAACGCCGTTCACAGGGGGAGTGACGGGTGGCCAACACTTTTCGGAGGACGCATGGGCTCTTGGTCGATCGGATTGCTGGGTGCACTCGCACTCTCGGCTGAGCCGGTTTTCGGTTTGCAGGAAGCGCCGCCGCTGCCGGTGGTTCGCATCGCGCTGGTTGAGGATGGTCCCGCGGGCTACCAACCCTCTGGCGCCGATACGGTTCGCCAGGCCGTGATCGATGCACTTGCGGGCGAATTCGATGTGCGCTTCCCGGAGGAATTTCAATTGCGCGGGGACTGGACCGACGGCGGTGCGCGCGAGGCGTTGCGCAGTGCTTTTGCCCAACCCAACGTTGATCTGGTCATCGTTGCCGGCCCCCTCGGCAGCAATGCAGTTTGCAAGAGTCAACGGCTGCCCAAGCCGGTCGTCGCCCTGCGCGTGTTCGATGCCGCATTGCAGGGCATCCCGTTCCGGGGGCCCGGTTCGGGCGTCGAGCAACTCTCCTACTTGCAATCACCCTTGAGCCTAAATCGTCACCTGCGCAGCTTCTTGGATGTGCGGGGTTTCAAGCGCTTGGCCGTTCTGGTGGGCGACTGGGTCAAGGACGCAGCTCCGAAACTGATCGAAACCGTCATTAGCGATGCGGCGGAATTGGGACTCGAAGTTCAAGTCGTCGAAGTCGGTCGCTCCAGCTCCAAGGCGCTCAGCGCCCTGCGCGGTGATTCCCAAGCCGTCTACCTCGGTCCGTTGTTGCACTTGCCCGCCGATGAGTATGAGGACTTGGTAGAAGGTCTGATCCAGCGCCGCTTGCCGAGTTTCTCGATGCTGGGGCTCGACGACGTGAGGCTCGGTGCTCTGGCCTGCGTCGGCCCGGCCATGGACTTCGAGCGCTTGGCGCGCCGCGCTGCCCAAAACGTGCAACGCATCCTTCTCGGCGAAGAACCGGGTAGCTTGCCCACGGCAATTATCGAAGGCGAAGTGTTGGCCATCAACATGGCAACGGCGCGTGCCATTGGGGTTTGGCCGCGTTTCGAATTGCTGACCGATGCGGTGTTGGTCGGCGAGCCCGAGGCTGGTACCGGGCACAAGCTGAACATCTCGCAGGTCATGGAGGCTGCGGCGGAGAGAAACCTCGAATTGCGGCGATTCCAATACAATCTCAACGTGGGCCGCGAGCTTGTGCGCGAAAGTGAGGCTGCGCTGGGAACGGAACTCGACGTCGGGCTTTTCGCCACTTGGCTTGACCGCGAGCGAGCGCAGTCACCTTTGGGGCTCGCCCAAAGGACCTACAATATGGGCCTCAGTGCGCGGCGAGTGCTGTACTCCGAAGCCCTCGAATCAGAGACCGATGTGGAACGCGCGCTGCAGGCGCGCAGGGTTCAAAGTTACGAGATCAAGCGCTTGGATGTTATTCGAGATGCGGCCTTGTCGTATCTGATGGTACTGCGCGCAAAGACCGCCGCGCGCATTCGGCGCGAGGATCTCGAGCGATCCAGAACGCATTTAGAGTTGGCCACCGATCGCTCCGACATGGGCATGGCGGGTCCGTCGGAACTTTTGCGCTGGGAAAGCCAGATCGCCACGGGCGAAAGCCTGCTTGTGGAAGCGGAGATGGAGTACGCCCTGGCCCAAATGGCGCTCAATCAAGTGCTGAACCGGCCCCTGGAGGAGAAGCTGGAGTGCGCGGAAGCTTCACTGACAGATGAAGCTTTCCTCTCCTCCGATCCACGCCTCGGTCGCTACATCGAAAGCCCTTGGGCCTTCGCGATCTTCCGCGACTTTGCGGTGGAGGAGGGTTTGGCCAAGGCACCTGAATTGGCCGAAATTGATGCGGCCATCTCGGCACAGGAGCGGCGATTTCTTTCAACGGAGCGAGCGTTCTTCTCGCCGACACTCTCGGCGGAGGGCGTGCTGCTAACCAACCTGGCAACGGGGGGAGCGAAATTTGATGACCGCTCCGCCAACGGTATCGATGTCGCCGACCCCGAGAATTTGCGTTGGGCCGTGGGGCTTGAGCTGAGCTTGCCGCTGGCGAGCGGTGGTGCGCGGCACTCGCGTCAGCGCCGCGCGCGGCAGGAATTGATTGGTTTGCGACTACAGCGACAACGCATTGTCGAGAGTATTGAATTGCGCGTGCGCGCCGCCATGCATCGGGCCGGAGCGAGCTTCGCGAAAATTGAGTTGGCCCGGGAAGCTTCGCGCAGCGCGGCGCGCAACCGCGAATTGGTAAATGACGGCTACGCGCGCGGTGTTCGGCCGATCGTGGATCTGCTGGATGCTCAGACTGCCGCGCGCCGGGCTGAAGAAGCTTCCGCCAAAGCGGTGCACGAATTCCTGATTCACTTGGTCGAGATGCAGCGCGCCACCAGCCGCTTTGACGTATTTGCCACACCGAGCCAACGCGAAGCATGGTTCGGCCGAGTTGGTGTCTACTTTGATGCGCGCCGGGACCTAACCGACCGAGAGGAGTCGGGGAACTGAGCGCGAGCTGGCAATCCGCTTGGATCGACGCGGGAATGGCGCGGACCCACCCGGGCGGTGGGCGCGCCTTTCTGTTTCGCTGTGCTTTTGAAGTGCGGGATGCGCGCGATTTTCAGAGCGTGCGAGTCAGTGCCGACAGTGTGTACCGACTGTGGCTCAACGGCGGCGAATTGGGGAGCGGGCCGCAAAGATCGACGCCCGCCAGGCGCTTTTTTGATGTGCACGACTTCTCCCAAGCGGTTCGTGCCGGCGAACGCAATGTACTTGCCATCCAAGTCGTTCACTGGGGTGCAAAGGGACCGCTTTATGACATGACTTGCGGGCCGGGCCTACTGGTGGACGGTCCCGGAATGTCAACCGGCGCCTCGCCGCAAAAGCGAGAAGTGGCGGGTAGGGGCGCCAAGACCTTAGGGCCGTCCACCGAGCCTAAACCCGATTCCATTGATGAGCGTTGGCGCTGCATCCAAGATCCCGCTTTCAACGGCGATGGCCCGCCACCCATTCCAAACCACGCCTATGTCGCGGGGAATTGGCTTGAGGATATTGACGCCTCGTGCGCACCGACGGACTGGACAGCGAATGATTTTGATGACGGCGCCTGGCGCCCGGCCCGGATCTTGTTTGGCGCTAAGGATGCGGCTTCGCCTTACAAGCTTACACAGCGCACCCTGCCGGAATTGAGCGAGGGAGCTTGGGAAGAATTGCCCGCAATCGAGGTGGGTACGATTGAAATTGCCGGGGCCGAGCCACCTTTCGGATATGTGACTTCGCCCTACGACCAAAAACTCGCGCAGCCCTTGGAAGTGCGCGGTGGCGAAGTCTTGCAATATTTTGTCTTCGATGCGGGTCGAGTGCGCGCGGGCCGCTTGCGAATTGAATTGGAAGCCGATGCGGGCAGCGTTTGCGAGCTAATGTACACGGAAGCGCCCAGCGTCAACGGTCGTCGCAGCCAGCGTGACAACTTTGAGGGCCAGCGCGTTGAAGGCTACACGGATATCTACCGGACGCGCGGCGGCCGGCAAATTTACGAGCCGAGCAGCCTGCGCAGTTTTTGGTACCTGCGCCTTGCCCTGCGCGGTCCGGCGCGAATTCACTCGGTTTGCTTGGCCGATGTGAGCTATCCCTTCGAGCAGCGCGGACGATTTGAATGCTCGGATGGAGAATTGAATCGAATTTTCGAAGTCGGCCTGGACACTTGCCGCAGTTGCGCCCGCGACACCTTCGAGGACACGCCGTACTACGAGCGATTGCAATACTTGGGCGATGCCCGCATCCAAGCCTTAATCAGCTATGTCGTTTCGGGTGACTCCAGATTGGCCGAAAACGCACTGCAGCAACTGGCGGAATCCCAGGGGCTTCTCGGCCTGCCCCAGGCGCGATATCCCAGCCGACAAGCGCAGTGGATTCCGAGTTTCGCCCTGGGCTGGGTGGCCATGCTGGCCGAACATCTTTTGTATACGGGCCGGATAGAAATCGCCCGGCAGCTATTCGGCGTTGCCGAAAACTGTCTGGAGGCCTTCACTCGCTGGGAATCGTCCACGGGACTGCTCACAGCGCTACCGGGTTGGAACTTCATTGATTGGAATTACCCGGGCTTGGGCAGCGCAGCCAAAGCCGAGGAATTGGATGTTTGCAGCAGCTTGCTCTACCTCGAAGCCCTGCACAAAGGCGCGTGGTTGGCGCGCGAACTGAAGCGAGAGGCATGGGCTCAGGCGTGGCGCAAGCGGGCCCGCAAGTTGCGGCATTCGATCGCGGGAGCAGCTTGGCGCGAGCGGGCGGGCTACATCTCGGACGCAGTTGTCCAGGATCGCTTTTCGAGGCACAGCAATGCTTTGGCTTTGTCCGAGGGAGTCCTGCGGGGTGGGCGAGCGCAAGCTGTTGTCGCCAGCCTTGGAAGTGACAGCCGCCTGCGGCCAACCAGCTTTTACTTCGATTTCCACGTGCACCGCGCCTACTTGAAGCTGAGGCGACCGGATCTATTGTTGCGGAACATGCGCAAATGGGGGCGCATGCTCAGCATGGGTGCGCGCACATGGTGGGAGACGATGCCGACCGCGCGCAGCGATTGCCACGCCTGGTCGGCGACACCGAGTTTCAACTTCCTAAACGGGATCCTGGGCGTGCGCCCCACAGCACCTGGTTTTGCGTCGGTGCAAATCCGACCCTACTTAGCGCCTGAATTGAATTGGATGCGCGGGGTCGTGGCCACACCGCGCGGCGAAATCAAGCTGGAAATGGAGCGCGGCCACGAAATGCAGTTGTCGATTCCAAAAGACATCAAAGCAAGCGTAGTCATGGGGGATGCAGTCCACTACCGCCTGGGGGAGGGGGATCAAGTGCTGCCGATCCGGGGTAAGTAGATCTGCAATGAGATCTGTTGGCCTGCGGGCGATCTCCTCTGGAGCAAAGCAACACACTGGAGGAACTTTGGCTTGGATACAAACGATCGGTGACGACGAGGCGGAGGGTGCGCTTTCGGACCTTTACGACGGCGTGCGCGATGCGCGCTCCGGGTGTGTGGACAACATCATGTTGGTCCATTCGCTGCACCCGGCCGGACTCAAGGCCCACGCTGCTGTCTACAGGGCGGCCATGGGCGGCACACGCGGTTTGTCTTATGCCGATCGCGAAATGGTGGCCTTGGTGGTGAGCCGCATTAATGGCTGCCACTACTGAATGAGCCATCACCGGCGCGGTCTGCGCCGGGTCCTGCGCGATGACGAGCTCTTGGCTGCGGTGGAGGATGACTTTGAATCTGCCGCATTGGATCCGCGCCGCTTGGCGATGTTGCGCTATGCGGTCAAATTGACGGAAAGGCCGGCCGAGATGCGCGCCGAGGATGTGCAAGCCCTGCGTCGCGAGGGGTTTGGCGACGCCGACATCTTGGCCCTTGCGGAAACCACGGCTTACTACGCCTACGCCAATCGCGTTGCGGACGGGCTTGGCGTCCAGCTTGAGGAGCTCGACGAAGGTAGCTGAGCTCGCGAGCCGGCGCGCGAATTTGGCCTGGTTCCGATTCGGTTTGACGCGGCTCTGTGCTGTGCCGGCGCCCTACTCTCGCCGCCCCAGGCTGGCGGGCCCGCCCAGGTTGGCAGCTGCGCGAGCGGCCTCCTGGACTCCGCGCGCTATCACGGACCGGATGCGTCCGTCCTCCAAATGGAGCAATGCGGAGATCGTGCAACCGGCCGGCGTCGTGACTTGATCCTTGAGTGCTGCGGGGTGTTCGCCGGTTTCGAGCACCATGCGCGCAGCTCCCTGCATGGTCTGCGCCGCGAGTTCCGTCGCAATTTTGCGTGGAAGGCCCATCAGCACTCCGCCCTCGGCCAAGGCTTCGATGAATACAAAAATGAATGCCGGTCCGGATGCGGCCAAGCCCGTGACGGTGTCGATGTGCTCTTCATCCAGGCTGAGCACGCGTCCAAGGGGAGCGAATAGTGCGTGCACGAGATCCATATCCACATCGGTGGCGTGGGCTCCCGCGCACAAAACGGTCATGCCTTCATTGATGCGGCAGGGCGTATTGGGCATCGCCCGCACCACGCGCCGCTTGTGGCCGGCAAGTGCTTCAAGTTCACCGATTCGAAGGCCCGCCGCGATGGAAACGATCAACGGGTCGTGATCCAACGCGCCGCCTTCGCGCAGCTCATTCAAAAGCGGCGCAATTTTGGCCGGCTTGGTGCACAGGATCAAAACATCGGACGCTTTGGCGGCCGCGCAATTGTCGGTGGTTACGCCATGCCCAAGTTCACTGGTTAGCGCTTCTACTCGCTCGGGCCGGCGCACGCTTCCGATGAGTGTGCTCGGAGCTGATGCGGCGTTGCAAAGTCCCCTCGAAAGGGTTCGGCCCATGATGCCGAGACCGAGGATGGCTACCTTCTTGTCATTCAACATGTTTCTGATCATCGCGTACGGCGCCCCTGGACTGGACGTTGACCTTAGCGCCTGAAGCTGCGGATCCGAAGTTTGGATTCCCAGTCGTCGCAGAGCGGATCGCGATCTAGGGCGAGCCGTTGGGCAGCGCCGCGGCGAGGGCTACTTCAGGCTTGCGCGCTGGGCTTTGAAGGGGCCGCTTTGCACGGGCTCAAATTCAAAGTCCTGGCGCATGCGCTGAAGGCTTTTTTCGAGCGCTGCATTCTCAGGCGCAAAATCAAACAGCAATTGGTCCACGTACAGGGGGTATCCACCCGCGGTGGCGTCCTTGGCCCAACCGACGTAGGTCTCAATGGCTGCGTTCAACTCGGCTTCGGGCAAGTCCAAGTATTGGCGCGAGTTGTCCGTGGGCACGGGCACGTAGGTTTCAGCCAGGTCCATATGCCTGGCGGAAATGGTCAGGAAGACAGCCTTGGTTCCACTGAGTGCGTGGAAACCCTCAACCCAAGCGCGCTCCTCTTGTGTCAATTCGGTGTCGTAGAGCGAGGTTTTGTAGCGTGCAACTGCGAACTGCAACCAAAGCGCGGTGACCGCCAGCAACAGGAAAACAGATCGGGCGGGGCGGTTGCGTACTTTGGCTAGGAATGCATCGATGCCGATAGCCACGGCCCAAGCCAACGCGGGCGCGGTGGTCAAGAAATAGGCTCCGCGCTCGTTGAAGGGAGCGCCGGCGAGAATCACGGCTTGCCCGCCGACCCACAACAAAATCGAGCCGGCCCGCAGGCGGTCGTGGAACAAGTCAAACACGAGTGCGACGGCTG
>JAJDES010000094.1 GCA_029259675.1 Planctomycetota bacterium | reverse complement strand
CTTGGCGCTGATTACGTACCCCGCAATCGGCCAGGCAGGCCAACGCAGTGAGCTCAACAAAGTCGCGACCGTAGACGGTCAAGCACAGAGTTCCAACGAGGCTGAGCTTGCAACCCAAGCCGGGCGTGGACGCCGGGGCGGGCGGGGCTCCAACCGCCAGCGCCCGGTAACGCCGCCGAAGATGAGCCCCGGCATCCTCAAGCCGCCGCTCTTTGTCACGTGCAAACCGGGCTCGGTCAAATTCGGACAGGACAATCCCGTCAAAGCGCGCAACCCGATTGTCACCGCGCTGGAACAATGCGGACCCGGCAGCATCATTACCCTGAAAAAGGGTGACTACCCTTCCTTCGCCATAGGCTTCGCAAAGGAAGTTCACTGGAACGCGCGCTGCAGCGGAGGAACCGCGACCAAGCCCATCACGATCCAGGGCGAGCCGGGTGCGCGCATTCGAGCCAATGGTGATTCCGGTGATGCGATCACCATTCATCAAGAGATCACGACCGGGCACTTCATCTTTCGCAACTTGACCATCGAGCCCGGCTATCGCGCCGCGGTCATGTTCTACAAACAACATCCCGGCAAGTTTCACGAGGGCTTTCAGTTCCTTGACTGCGACATCATCGGCAGTTGGGACCACGTCAAAAAGAAGGGCAAGAAGTCCAAATGGGGCGTGTGGGGTCACAGCCTCAAGGACTTCACTTACCAGGGCGTGACGCGCATGGCCGAAGTCCGCGACATCCAGCAGGAACACGCCTTCTACCTGCAAAACAACGCAGGTGACATTCACATCGAGAACGTGCAGGCCTCCAGGCTCGGTCGAACCTTTTGCCAATTCACGGCCAGGGAAAGAGACGGCGCGGCCGGTGTCGGAACCATCACGGTTCGCGGCTGCAAAGTTGAGGACATCGGGTTGTCTGTTTGGGACGGCTACAAGGGCGGCACCGCCTTCACCCTGGCCGGGCGCATCGAAGGCCCCATTATCTTTGAGCGCAACAGCTACCGCGCCGGATTCGACCCGGCGATTGCGCGCTTGACCCAAAAGAGCCAGGACTACGGCACCGCGGCCCTGGTCTGCTGGGATGGCGGAGGCAAGGTCCACAACGGCACCGTGATCCTGCGCGACAATGACTTCGAAATGGCGCCGGGTTGCGGCGACAGGCCCTTGGTGTCTATCGGCGGCTGCCGCGAGGTTCAAATCCTGGGTGCCAATCGCTTCATTTCCGGAGGCAAGATGGATGCGCTCTCGCTCGACCCCGTCGGTGATCGCAAGCCCGGTGGCGTCCCCACCAACCCTCCCAATGGCGAAGTGACCATCAGCGCAGCCACGACCTTCAAGGGTGCCGTCAAGGTACGCGGCATCGTAGTGGACCCTCAGACGTTGATGAGCGAAACCAATCAATCCTCACCGGGTCAGTCGGATAGCGAAGGTGATCGAAAGCGCCGAAACTGGTAGCGCCGGCGGTCGATACCGAATCCATTGGAGCGTTGAGCGGCTTCCATCCGCTCTGCTCGACGAAGCCGATCGGAAAGCTGTAAGTGCGGATTGACGCGCCGGGGGCGGCCAACAGTGAAGTCAGGCGTTATGCTGCGCCCGTGAAGCGCACAGAGAAGGCCGAACGCATACAGGCGATTCTAAATGAGCTGATCGGGGAGCCCGAAGTCCCGCTCGATCACGCGGATGCCTACACGCTGTTAATTGCCGTGCTGTTGTCGGCGCAGTGCACCGATGAGCGGGTCAACCTGGTTACGCCCAAACTCTTCGCCCTAGCCGCCCGGCCGGAGCAGATGATTGAGCTGAGCGTCGAGGAGATCCGCGCTGTGATCCGGCCCTGCGGTTTATCCCCTTCCAAGTCCAAAGCCATTCACGGCCTCTCGCAGATCCTGCTGGAGAAGCACGCGGGCCAAGTGCCTGCTGATTTCGCCGCATTGGAAGCGTTGCCCGGCGTGGGTCATAAGACCGCCAGCGTGGTCATGAGCCAAGCCTTCGGCGTGCCTGCCTTTCCCGTGGACACCCACATCCACCGCCTGGCCGCGCGCTGGGGCCTGTCCAAGGCTCGCAACGTCGAGCAAACCGAGCGCGACCTCAAGGGGCTCTTTGCCCCGCAAGATTGGAACGCCCTGCACCTGCAAATCATCTTTTTCGGTCGGCGCTATTGCCCCGCTCGCAATCACGACCTCAGCAACTGCCCGATTTGCAGTTGGGCCGCCAGCAAGACGCGCATGGCACTCGAAAAGAGTACCGGGACCGGCAACCATCTCAGCAAGAAGCGCTGAATCCTGTGACCGAAAGGGCTCGCGACGACTCTGTTTTGACAATCCTGCTGTCGCGACGCCATCCTGCCACGGCTGCAGCTTGCCGCACATGCCGGCGCCCCCCATCATGCAAAGTGAGCTGGGGATCCCTTCAGCCTTAGCCACTCAATCATGCGCACCTTCGCCACACTAGCCACAGCGGGAACTTTCACACCGACCGTGGGCGGCGGGGTCCTGGTCGGCAGGCAAGTCGCTAACACCGACTTCATCCGCGCTCTCTTTCAATACTCGAGCTACGACCGCTTTGAGTTTTTTGTGGGCGAGAAGGGCGAGGTTCAGCCCCTGATCGATCGCTTCGTAGGTTCCGGCTTGATCGCAGCCAACCGTTTGAGCGTTCGCAACAATTTGGAGCTGCCGCGCGCCATCGCCGCTGCCGAGCTCTCGGTCATACATTTCGGCGCCCACATCGATCGCTTCTTAGATTTGTGTTGGCTGCGCAACAAGTACGCCAAGCAGACGCTTCCGGTTACCGGGCAGATCCACAGTCTCAGCTATCCGCGCGGGCAAAACGACAACTTGCGCGCACTCCTGATGCCGCCGTCCCCCTGCGACGCGATTCTTTGCTCAAGCGAAGTCGGCAAGCGCGTCGTAGAAGAATCCTTTCAAAGCTTGCGCGATAGCTTGGGCCTGCGCGGTGTGACCTTGCCCGAGCTCACTTGCCAAATGCCGGTTTTGCCCCTGGGCGTGGATGCGGAGCGGTTGAGCGGCGGCAACGGTGCCGGCATACGAAGCGAATTGAACATTCCCGCAGAAGCCGTCGTCAGCCTGTGCCTGGCGCGCTTCAGCGAATACGACAAGTTGGACCTGTTTCCATTGTTGCAGGCTTACCGAGCCGTTGCGGAAAGGGCTCGCCAGGAGAATCGCCCGGCGATCCTGCTTCTGGCCGGCGCGCGCCAGGGCACCAAGACTCCCGAGATGGTTCAACTGTGGGCGCGCCTGTGCGGCATCGAAGACAATCTGCGCCTGTGCTTAGATTTTCCCGAAGAGCGCAAAGCCGATTTGCTCGCCGCAGCGGATTTGTTTGTTTCGCCCATCGACAACGCGCAGGAAACCTTCGGGATCACTGCGATCGAAGCCATGGCCGCCGGGTTGCCGCTGGTGGTCGCTGACTACAACGGCTATCGCGACTCGGTCCCCGACGATGTGGGTCTGCGCGTGCCCACCCATTGGCACGGGGATTTGGATCAGCTCTCCGACTTGGGCCCGATACTTTACGAGCGCCCCTTGCACCTGCTCCTCGGGCAGAGCGTGGAAGTGGACTTGCGCGCGCTGGAGACGGCCTTGTTGCGCCTGCACGCGGAGCCTTCGCTGCGCGCACGGATGGGCAAGGCGGCCGCAGAGCGCGCGCGCGAGCAGTACGATTGGAAGCAATTGATTCCGCGCTACGAAGGCCTTTGGGACGAGCTGAGCGCGCTGCCCTTCGATCCGGCGCCCGACGCGCGCCACCCACTTTCGCTCGATTTCGCGCGCGTCTTCGGCCACTACCCGACTTTCAATCACTTGACCGGCGAGCGAGCGACCAGCGCCTCGGCCGAACAGAGCGAGCAAGAATTGGTCGCGACGGACTTCGGACGCTTCTTGGCTTCCGCCCAGGTCCCCTACCCGGTCTTTCCCGATCTAGGCGAAATCCTCACGCCCGGTGCCTTGGCCCTCGGCCAACAACTTGTCCAGCAGGGTTGCAGCGTGCAGCAATTTCTAAGCGCCATTCGCGCCGCGGACCCCGAACGCAGCCACTGGCACGCAGACTACCTGCTCGGCTGGATGCGCAAGCACGACCTTGTGCAAGTGCGGGGCAAGTGAATCGCCGCCGGCGCGCCCGCTCAAATACCGAAGTCCGTCGGGGAGCGGCTCGGGGCCTGGTTCCGTTCGAAGCCATGGGCGCGCCTCGCAATCAGGTGCATGAGAAATTGCCGCCCTTGCGCCGCGCGCGGCTTCACTCTTCACCCGCATAGCCGAGCGCATCCAATTCGGCCTGGCGTTCGGCATCCAACAGCATGTCTTCGCCCGAACCGTATTGCTCGCGCAGACGCAGGTTTTGCTCCAAGCGTTGATCGAGGAGTTTGGTCAGTCGCTCGACATCCAAAGGTCGCTCGCGGGCCAGGTCCTGCGCTTCGAAGGGATCGTCGCGCCAGGCGTAGAGTTCATGGCGCACATCGCCCTCATGCGTAATGCGCAGGAGACGCAAGCCATCGCTCGTGACCGATTCGTAGCGGCGATTGAGCTTGCTGTCCATTTGGGAGTAAATCGGTTGCGGAGTGCGTACCGCCCCAGGATTGCGCAGCACATCCGCGAAAGATGGAACTTGGCTTTGGGGGGCGGGCAGGCCCAAGAGATCGAGCAAGCTGGGCGCCAAGGCGGTGAGGGTAATCGGCTCGTTCACAACTCCCCGGCCCACGCTGGGACCGCGCGCGATCAGTGGCACGCGAATCAATTCCGAGTGAAGACTCAAACGATGGCCCAGATTCTTGTGCTCGAAGAATTCTTCGCCGTGATCGGAAAAGACAACCATGAGCGTGCGCTCGGGGTCGCGATGCTGCGACCACAATTCCCACAAGCGCTGCATGCCCGCGTCGGCATGGGCCACGCCGGCTTCGTATAGATCCTCCGCGAAGCGCACATCTTCGGCGCCCAATCCGGCCCAACCGGATAGAAATTGTCCCTTCTTGTCCCACGCATCCTTGAGCGGCAAATTCACCAACTCGCGATAACGATCGTTCAAGCGTCCCCTGTAATCCACGTCCGCAAAGCGGCGCATGAGAGCTTCCGGCGGGAGGTAGGGCGCGTGGATTTCGTAGGTGTGAAAGAACAAGTAGAGCGGCTTGTCCTCTGGGATCTCCGCCAGGTAATCGCCCACCGCGTCAATTTTTTGATCCAAGTCTTCCCAGCGCGAGTGCACATGCTCGTGCCCCCTACCGAAGCCGGCTTCGGGCGGCAGACCTCCGCGATCGGAAAAGGAAGCGGTGCGATAACCGGCGCTGGTGAGCTCCTCGGACAAAGTCGAAATGCGGTCCGACAAGGTGGCCGTGGGCTTGTTTAGCGCTCGGGCCGGATGCACACCGTGGGCAATCGGATCCAGACCGGTGAACACGCTCATGTGGCTGGGTGTGGTGTTGCTCGCCGGTGCGTGCACTTCTTCAAAGCGCACCCCCTCCGCAGCCACGCGGTCGAGAAAAGGCGACGTACCCCGCTCATTGCCGTAGCAACCGAGCCCGTCGGCGCGCAGGGTGTCCAAGCTGATCAGGAGGATGTCGGGCAGTTCCGACGGGTCAACATGGCCACCAGATTCGGCTTGCGAGCATCCCGTCGCGCATGCTCCCGCGGCAAGTAGCAATCCAATTAGCGCTCTCTGCTCGATCCGATTCCAAACATCCATGGGTGGAATGTTATCCAAGCGGAGGCATCCATGGGCGCTTGCTATCCAAGCCGGATGCCCGTGGACACGCGCAAGCCCGGCTTTGGAGGGCAATCCGCTTCTCTATCCAGCCCCGGGCCTGCTTGCGAATGAATCCCAGGGGCCCGGGCACGAGCGCTTAATTGATCGAAGGTAAAAGGCTTGAGCGTGGCACGCAGCTGCGTTCCTTTTCGGCCAAGAAAGTGCAGGCCTCGGCGGCCGGCATGGGGCGCCCGTAGAAGTAGCCCTGTACTTCATCGCAACCCAATCGGCGCAGAAACTCAAGCTGCTCGAAAGTCTCCACGCCCTCCGCCACAGCCTTCAGATCCAGATTGCCGGCCATGCCGATGATGGCGCGCGTGATGGCCGCGTCCTTGTTGTCCGTCAAAACCGATTGCACGAAGGCCTTGTCGATTTTCAGGCGGTCGATCGGGAAGCGCTTGAGGTAGCTCAAGGATGAATGCCCGGTGCCGAAATCGTCGATCGAGATGCCCACGCCGATGTCACGCATGTGCCCCAGGGTTTCGATCGCAACCTCGGCGTCGGTCATGATGGCGCTCTCGGTCAATTCAAGATCGAGGTAACGCGGCTCCAGCGAGCTCATGCGCAGCGCGCGGTCGATGCCCTCCGCCGGTCGCTCCACTTGGAACTGACGCGCCGAGAGGTTCACAGCCATGGTCACCTTGGGCAAGCCCTGGTCCTGCCAGCTGCGATTTTGAATGCAAGCCGTATTCAGCACCCATTCCCCCAGGGGCACAATCAAGCCCGTCTCTTCAGCCAGAGGAATGAAGCGGTCGGGCGGCACCAGGCCCTTCTCCGGGTGATTCCAACGCACCAACGCTTCGAAGCCGGCGACACGCTCCGTGGCCAAATCCAATTTGGGCTGGTAGTGCAGCACCAATTCCCTGCGATCGATGGCAAGGCGCAAGTCCTGCTCAAGCTCCAGCCGCGCGGCCGCACTCTGGTTCATTTGCGGCAGATAAAACTGCAGCGAATTCCCGCCGCACTCCTTGGCGCGGGAAGTTGCACTGTCGGCGTGTCGCAGGAGGATGTCCACCTCTTCTCCATCGCCGGGGAAGACGCTGATTCCAATACTGCAATCGACGACAAACTCGTTGCCGCTGAGCTGATAGGGTTCGCTGAGGGCCGTGAGCAACTTATTGCCGACGCGCGCTGCGTCGGGCGTGCGCGTGATGCCGTCCAAGATGATCGTGAACTCGTCGGCGCCGCGCCTGGCGATCGTGTCGCTCTCGCGCAAAGTCGAGGTGAGTCTTCCGGCCACGTGCCGCAGCAGCTCGTCGCCGACATCACTGCCGTAGCTCTCGTTGATCAGCTTGAAGCGATCGAGATTGAGCTCAAGCAATGCAATTTGGCGCGGGTTGCGACGCGCCTGGGAGATCAATTGGCGCAACCGATGCTGGAATTGCCGTTGATTGGGCAAGCCCGTGAGCGGGTCGTGGTGAGCCAAGTGCTGCCCCAGAAGCCGCGCTTCCAACAAGTCCGCAATGGCGCGACAGTGGTGAATGGCGTGCCGCAAGCAGCTCGAAAGCAACACCAACTCAGCCGAGGTCATGGCACCCTTCGGCAGGTAGTCCGTGGCTCCCTGGGCCAAGAAGCGGTCTCGCAGCTCCAGGGGGCAATCCGGACCGAGCAACAGGATCGGAACCTTGCCGGCGTACTCGCTCAGGCTCTCAAGATCGTCCAGGCCCGACTGAGGCCGGTGCACCCCGAGCAGAATCGCCGCAAATTCCTGCACCATCAAGTGCAGGCGAGCTTCTCGCGGGGTGGCCACGTGGACGACCTCGGCCAAGTCGGGTTCGAGGCGCCGCAGTCCCTCGACAAGGAAACTTGCGTCGCTTTGATTGCCTTCAATCAGGAGGATGGAATGGCTAGAGGAACCCATAGTGCTGGCGCTGGATGTACTTGATCGTGCCTAGACAGGGCTTCGGTACCTAACGCGAGCCTTCGATTCAACCCATCATCCTTGCCGAACAAGGATTATCTCCGCTTCAAGACAATCGCATCGATAGTGAATTGGGAGATCGTCCAGGCCCGATGGAGCCCGTACCAGCGCTTGGATGTGCGCCCATGTTGCGCAGCCGGGCCGCCGGAGGTCGAACCACTCGAACGCATCCAAAAAGCACATCCGCAGCGATTCGGGCCAGAAGTTGGCCCATTACCGTACGGCAGCGCCGGCTTCCTGCGTAGCATGGGCCCCCGACTTCGCGACCCCTGCCCCCAGTGAATATGGACACCAAGGACTTTCAAAAGCTCGCCGACCGCTGCCTCGACCACGTTGCGAATTGGCTCGAAAATTTCGACCCCGATGAGGTCGATTTCAGCAGTTCGGACGGCGTTCTGACCCTCGAGTTTTCAGACGGACAGCGCTTTGTCCTCAATCGCCAAACGGGAGCCCACCAAATGTGGTTTGCAGCGGGAGCGCGCGCTTGGCACTACGATTGGAACAGCGAGGTCTCCAGCTGGCAGGATGATCGCGATCAACACGACCTGTTTCAGAACCTGAGCCAAGTCATTGCGGAGCGATTGGGCCGAGAAGTTGAGGCCTGTTCCGCCCCCTGAATTTTAGTCGCCGGGACAATCCGGGGCTTTGGATTCGACTTGAGATAAGGGCCCGGCGCGGGTCTAGCCCTCGTCTCCATCGGTGGAGGTTTCCACATCCGGCGCGTCGCTACTTTCGGCTGGGTCACCGTCCTCAGTAGGCGTCGCTTCGGAATCTTCCGCCTCTTCGAGCCGCAACAGCTCCACCGCTCGTTTGACCGCGTCGGGCAACATGCCCTTCAGCACCGAGCCCGTCAGCTCCAGGAATTCGGGACTGACATCGACCTTCGCATTGCGTGACCGACCCGTCATCACCATCGGGATGTCGTAATCGGAATTGAGCAAACGACGGTATTGGTCGAGCTCGGCACTTACACCCTGACGCAAGAGCGAAAGTGGCAACTCAAAGGCGAAATGCACTTGCTTGCTGGAAAGGTCGAAACGGCCTTCCAATTCAATCTCTTCGCCGGCCACAAGCAGAGTCAAGCGCTCAAAGCTCGCGACCCCCGCATCGATCTCGAAGTTCCAATCGGCAACCTGAACATCGTCGCCGGCTTCCAATGCCAGTGCCTTCATTAGCGCTGGAACCGCCAGGGCCCGCACCGCCCCCAACTCGAAGTGTGCGCGACCTTGGGCGTTGTGCCAAAGGCCGTTGAGCGGCAGCCGAAAATCGCGCAGGGACAAGCGCGCCACACTGAGCGCATCGGCGGCTTCAAGCGAATCGAGGAAGGGCAACCAATGTTCGGCCAGGCGCTCTCCCAACTCGGCCGAAAGGGGAAACTCAAGACTCATTTGAGTGCCATTGAATTCGAGCAGCGGCACAAAGGACGCCTGCAATTGACCTTGGGCGCGATCGGAGCTCAATTGGCCCTGGAGCTCCACCGAATTGCCGAGCGGCCTTCCCACCAACTCGATGTCGAAGCGCGGGCCGAATAGTTCCCCCAACATCGAACGCCCCGTCACCACCGCGTCCAACATGCCCGTCGGCATGTTGGTGCCGTTGAAATCCACTTCGCGCAAATCCCAGTTGGGTAAGCCCCCCGAAAACTTGTAACTGCCCGAGATTTCGCCGGGATTGTCGCCGACCAGATCGGCCTCGATCGTTGCTGTGGATTGCGCCTCCCCCAATTCCAAGTCGAAGCTCAGGTCGGCCAGTTGCAGCTTGCTCGACTCCTGTTGCAGGTCCTGGTAATCGAGATTGGGCAGCCGCATGCGCAGGATTCCGGCCGGCCACGGCGAGCTGTAGTTGGGCTCTTGATCGGGGTGCAACGCGCCGATTTGGGCCAAGTCAAATTCAAGCGTGATCACGTTGCTCGTACCCGGCCAGGTCAATTCCAAGTTGGGCGGCAATAGACCTTCGAATACCCCCGCAGGCAGGCCGTCCAAGGTCGCGACCCCATTCAACGAGCGCACGGCCCGACCCGCTTGCCAAGCGTCAGCGTCGAGCAACCTCCCGGTCAAAGCGTTGCTATTCCATTGCACCTTGGTGAAGGCTGAATCCAGGGTTCCGTACACGTCCCCGCCGTCTTCGCGCCCCAAGTCGGCAAAAACCTCCAGCGAAACCTCATCTCCAAAGGCGCGGCGCCAAAGCTGCCCTTGGCCTGAGATCTGCCCCATCAAGGATGTTGGAAACGCCTGCAACTCGAGCTTCGTGGTCAACGGGGAACCGCCGTCGTAATTCGAAGCCACCTGAACGACCAGGTCCGATGCATCGAATAGCGTTCCGCGCAAGGTAGCCATCATGCCGCCCTTTGCATCGACGTGCATGCCGACCCAACTATCATTTAGCGGCAGCGAATAGTCCGGGCTATTGCGCCGCTGACGTTGAATGACAACGCTCGGCAATTTGACGAACAGCCGGCATTTGTCGCTGTTCGTAAGACGCTCGCTCAACGGAGCGGTCATTCCCGTCGGGTCCGGGTCGGGATTTGGATTCGGCTCTAAGCCGGCTGAAGTGGCGTCGATTCCAGAACTGGCTGCAGGAGTCTGCGTCGAGCCGAATCGCCATTGCTCGAGGTTGAAAACGAGCGGTTCATCGTCGAGCCATTCGATCGCCAGTCCCTCGGGCAAGTCTTCCCCAAGCAGATTGCGAGCGCGACCCGATACTTGACCGTGATGAATCACGGCGTGCATGAGCGGGGAACCCGTCTGCCACCCCGCCGCCGACAGCAGTGGGCGCGCAAACATTTCGCCCGCCATGGCGAACTGGGAAACGTTCGAATCCAAGTCGATTTGGATGGGCGCGGATTGACTGTCGCCGCTATCCAGCGCTTCCAAGCGCAAGTCGAAGCTCGCACCAAAGGCCTTTTCAAGCAGGTTGCCCGTGCCTGCAATCGTGTCGCACAGGTCGCTAGGTAAGGACGTGCCGTTGAGCGTGATCGCAACTCCGGGGCCATCGTTCGCGACACCCCTCAGGGCTTTCGGATCGATAACGACCCTGCCGTCGATCGAGCCCCCCAAAGTCAGCAAGAGGCACTTGGCCGTGATCTCCACCGGCTGCTGTTCCCCCGGCCAAGCGGCGTGGACGTCCAAGCCGCCCATGGAGAGCGCAGCGGCACCGGCATCCGTGCGCAAGTCGCTGAAGTACAAATGACTCGCTTCCAAACGCAAGTCGACCGGGCGCTGCAACATCCCCAGCGCGAACATGCGCAAGTCGTGGATGTCATTCTTCGAGTTGATTTTGACTTTGGCACTCGAACCGCCCTTGCCGACGAAAGCTCGCTCCAGATTGCTCTGCCCGTTGGCATCAATTCTCAGGTCGCCCTCCAGCTTGGCGCTGAAGGCGAGCGGCTGCGTCGAGTTCGGCTCCGCCCACAGATCGAGCAGGTCGAGCATGGAGGGAAATTCCAAGGAGGCTTCCAATACTCGTCCGCCCTCATCGTCGCGCAACACGCATTGCTCCAGGCGCTGGGTTCGGGTCCAACTCAAATCCACACCCGACAATTCAATTTGGCCGGCGAAGGCCTCTTCAAATTGGCCCGGCAAGCTCTCCTCCACATAGTTAGCCGCGATGGAGGGCAGTAGCAGGGCGAAGATGGTCAGGGCACCGAGAAAGAAGGCACCGCACCCCAGGGGTCCCGCGATGACGCACCCCAGGCAGGAGAAAAGCTTCCTGCGCGCCCCTTCTTGCTTGATCTCAGCCATGGTCGGCGGCCCCTACGAAGGTCTCCGCAGAGAATTTGCCGACTTGGCCGATCCTTCCAACGGACACGAACGACCCCGGCAATGGAGAGAGACCCCTGTCCGTGGTCGCGGGAGTGATTGAGGTTCGATCGGCACGCTTTAGTTCCAGCTCACGTCCGGGGGTTGGTGCTCCAAATGGGCCCCCTCCGGTCCGATCGAACGCACGACCTGGCGCCAGACCGATCGGCCGTCTTCGGCAAAGATGACGTCGCCTTGAATCGGAGCCGGCAACCAGGAGCCCTTGGATAGCTCTTCATCCAATTGGCCCTCGCCCCAGCCGGAGTAGCCCAGCATGACCCGCACATTGGATTCGGCTGCCTTGCCTTCGGATTTCAGATAGGCACCCAATTGGTCCAACTCACCGCCCAAGTAAAGCCCCGCGCCCAATTCGATCCCGCCCTCGATGTGAGCGGGTGCGCGGTGCACGAACTGCAGGCAGGAGTGGTCAACCGGCCCGCCGAGATGAACCGGGAATTGCGAATCGGCCAGGGCGGGGTGCTCGGGCAAGAGTTCCCCGATACCGATTTCCAGCGGCCGATTAATCACGAGCCCATAGGCGCCCTCCGCGCTGTGCTGACACATGAGCAAGACGCTGTGCATGAAATTGGGGTCCATCAAATCCGGCCACGCGGCCAGCAGGGTCCCCGGCTCGACAAAGAGCTGCATTCCCCGAAACTAACCGCCGCGGCCGATCCGGCCAAGTCGAGACTGGGCTCGCCCTAGGACTCGCGCACTAAAGTCAGAACCGACTCCAGGTGCGGCGTGTGCGGAAATAGGTCCAGAGGCCTCACTCGCAGCAGGGAATAGCCGTTTTCGAGCAGTGGCGCCACGTCGCGCAGCGCCGAATGCAAGTTGCAGGAAACATACACCAGGCGCGGAGCTGCCAGGGTCAAAAGGTCGTCGGTAGCGCGCGGATGAAGTCCGGCCCGGGGCGGATCAATCAAGCACAGGTCGGGATCCGGCAGGCCCAAGCGACCGCGTTCCGAGCGCGTGATCAAAAGCGAAGCATCGCCTTCCAAGAAACGTAAGTTGGTCGCTCCGTTGCGCTTTGCATTGCGACGCGCATCGGCCACCGCCGAAGCTTCCAATTCAAAGCCGATCACGCTTCCGACCGACCCGTGGATCGCCAGCCCCAACAGGCCGGCCCCACAATACAGGTCGTAAACGGTTTCATTCCCACTGCAGTCGGCCTCCTCGCGCACGACTTCCATCAATCGGCGCGCGCGCTCGCTGTTGGTTTGAAAAAAGGAACCGGCCGAAATTTCAAAGCGGATACCGTCCAAGTCCTCGGTGATGAAGCCGGGACCGTGGTGCACGATTTCACGGTCCCCCACCGCAATCGAAGCGGCGCGCGTGTTGATGTTCTGCACCAGCGTTGTGATCGACGGGTGTTGCTGCAGCAGGGCTGCCAAGTAGTCTTTCAAAGCGGGTGACTCTTCACCGGATGTCACCAGATTGACCATCAATTCATCCGTGTATACGCCCTTGCGCAAAACGAGGTGTCGCAGCAAGCCCGTGTGCTCGCGAATATCCCAGGGTGCGAGTTTCAACTCGAGCGCCAGTTCGCGCGCACTGGCCAAAATAGCGTTGCCCTCTTCGAACTGAATTTCGCAACGTTGAATATCCAGTACCTTTTCGAAGCGGCCGGCAACGTGCAAACCCAGGGCAAAATCGCTCTCCGCGTGCTCGGGCTCACCAACTTCAATCCAACGTCGATTGGAGAAGGTAAAGTCCATTTTGTTGCGGTAGGCCCAGGGCTGCGGGCAAGGCTCTACCGGCGCCAATTCAAAGTCGCGCTCGATTGCGAGCGGCTCCAGTAGGCGCCGGATCCAATTGTTCAACTCGGCAACCTGTGCCTCGTAGGCGATGTCCTGGTAACTGCAACCACCGCAACTTGCGGCGTGAGCGCAACGCGGCTCAACGGCATCCGGAGACGGGTCCAGCACTTCGAGCACGTCGGCATCCAAGTGGCCCTTGCGACGCTTGGATACGCGCGCGCGAACCAAAGCGCCCACCGCTCCCGCACGAAAATCTGCGCGGTACTCCCCCCAGCGGCCCGTAACTCCGCCCTTCTTGCCGAAGCCTTCAATCAGACAAACAAACTCATCGTCCCGGCGC
>JAJDES010000093.1 GCA_029259675.1 Planctomycetota bacterium | reverse complement strand
CTTGTGGATCAGGGCGCGCGTAAGGGGGACTTTGTATTCATTCTGTTCGAGCGGCTCGGCGCCGCGCAAAGCCTCGTCAGCCGCCGCGGCCGCACTTCGATCGTCCGCTCGACGCCCCACCAGTAGAGCCTCGGCGGAACGCACCCGCCACGGAATCGGTGCAACCCCCCCCAAAATGAGCCGCGCCTCCGCAATGCGATCCTTCTCGATGCGCAAAGCCAAAGCCACTGCGGACAAGGCCCAGTCGAAGGATTCGCGCTCTTTGAATTTCACGTAGGTCGTACGCCAATCGGAACCGCGCGCGGGGATCGTGACCGAGCGCACAATTTCGTTCGGAGCCAACACATTCTCGCGCGTTACATCCGATTCAGAGGGCAGCGTGAAGAAATCTTCGAGGGCAAGCTCGCGTGTGCTTGCACCTTGAATTTGGATGTTGGCATCGAGGGCAATCAATGCCGGAGCCAAATCGGAAGGGTGCACGATGTACGAGGGTCCGCCGCCGAGAATGGCGTTGTACTTGTTCAAGCCGGCAAAGGAGAAGCATTCATCCCCACCGCGCTTCAAACAGACCGTTTCCTCGTTGCGGTAATACATGCAGCGCGGGCGCTGGCACAGATTGCCGCCCAAGGTGGCTTGGGTACGAATTTGCGGGCTGGCAATGGAATCCGCCGCTTCCGCCAAAACGGCGTAGTTGTCGCGCACGCTCTGCTCCCGCGTAAGCCTTGCAACCGTAGTCAAAGCGCCGATGCGGAAACTCCCGTCGGGAGCCCGCCCGAAGTCCGAGGCCTCCTTGAGGCCGCGCAAATCGACCAGCTCATCCGGCTCCGCCAAATGATCCTTGAGTTCGACCAGGAGATCCTGTCCGCCCGCCAAGGGACGGCTGACAAGAGCTCCGGGGTGGGTCGCAGCGCGTTTGGGCAAAAGCTCCACGGCCTTGGCCAGAGTCGCCGGCCTGAGAATGTCAAAGTTCTTCATGGTGGCCCCTAGGCGTTCTCCAGCAGTCCCATCAGGACCTTGTCGGGAGTGAATGGCATCGTGTGCAAGCGAACACCGCACGCGTTGTAAATGGCATTGGCAATTGCTGAATGGCCGGGGATGCCGGTCGGTTCAGCCATGCCGATAACCTGTTGGCGAGTGTCATCCTCATCGATGATCGAAACCATTTCGGGAATCTCCATGCTGTGGGCGACCTTGTAATTTTCCAGGTCCGCATTCATGGCCGTTCCGAGCCATGGATCCAAAAGTCGCTCTTCGAGCATGCCGAAGCTAAGCGTGCCGACCATGCCGCCGTTCATTTGGCTCTTGATCGTCTTGTGGTTCAGCGGCAAGCCGCAATCCTGCACACAGACCATTTTCTTGACCCGGTAGCGGCCTGTTTGCGTATCGACCTCGACTCGCGCACCCTGGACACCGTGCACCCCGTTGCCCGCAAGCTCGGGGCGACCGCTGCCCGTTTCCTCAATCGCGTCGGCGCCGAGAATCGAGCAAGCTTCCCTCCAACTGAGCTTGCGCGTCGCATCATCGACGGCGCGCACTTCGCCACCCGGGCCCATCATCAACTGATCCGCCTCGCGCTCCATGATTGGAGCCAAGCGCTCAAAAAAGGCGCGCTTGGCGTTTTCGGCGGAATCTTTGATAGCCGGGGAAATCGATGCAGTCGTGACACTACCGCCCGAACCGACGCTGGCGCCCATGTCGCTGTGACCGATTCGAGCCGTCACTTGCTTGGGCTGTAGGTTGAATTCTTCCGCAACAATCAAAGTCAGGAGCGTGCGCGATCCGGTACCCAGATCCTGAACACCGTTGGTGATGCTCACCGACCCGTCGGCCTCGATGCGCGTTGTCGCGCGCACTCGACTCGGGTTGCCCCCTCCACCCCAAACCGACAATCCAAAGCCGATGCCGACGTTTAAGCCGCCGTTGACCGGAGCCGACGAGGTGCGGTTGGGATGCTCGTACCAGCCAATTTCCTGGGCCACGCGCTTGAGTTGCCGGTGGTAGACCGGGTCCTCAAGGTTGCGGATGCGAAACTCGACCGGGTCGAAGCCCATTCCGTAGGCGAGCTCATCGACCATCGACTCGATTGCAAACGAAGCCTGTGGGTGACCCGGTGCGCGCATGGCGCGACCCGCATCCGTATTCGTAAGGACAAAGCGATCGAGCGTATGGAAGGTCTCGACGTTGTAGATGTAGGGCTGCGGAGAGTTGGACCCGGCTCCAAATCCGCCATGCCTATGGGTCACGGTCTCCAGCGCGATGAATTTGCCGTCCTTGGTCGCTCCGCCCTTTAGGGTCTTCTTCGCGCCCGAGCGGTTGCCGGCCATCAGGAATTCATCGCGCCTGGTCAGCATCAAGTGAATCGGCCGCTTGTTGCGCTTGGCCAACTCACAGGCCGCCGCGCCCTCGACGCCGATGCCGAATTTGGATCCGAAACCACCGCCCATGTAATCCACGCGAACGTGGACTTTGTCTACCGGAAGACCGAGCGCATCCGCCACTTCGGCACGCACCGCGAAAACGGCTTGACTCGAAGCGTAAACCGTCGCGTTTTCACCATCAAAGTCGATCACATGCCCGTGTGTTTCCAGGCATACGTGATGCTGCACCGGAATGCGATAGGTCGATTCGACCACGAAATCAGCACTTTCGAGGGCAGCCCGCGTCGCTTCGAGGTCGCCGCTCTCGCGCGCCGTGCGCGCGTTCGGCCCGCGCGTTGAAAGCTGCGGAGCGTCCTCGGCTTCAGCTTGTTCGGGCGTAAGGGCCCAATCGAGATGCTCCCATTCGACTTTGATGGCGCGCAAACCATCCTCGGCGGCTTCCGGTGATTCCGCGGCGACCGCGGCCACAGGTTGCCCTAAGAACCTAGTCTCACTCGGCTCCAAAGCGATCGCGTCGATCACGCCTTCTACAGCCATGGCCGGCGCGAAGTCGAGCTTCGCAACGGCAGAGGGATGCGGGCAACACAGGAGTCGCGCGTACAACATTCCAGGCATGCGAATGTCGTGGGCGTAGCGCGCCTTGCCCGTGACTTTGGCCGGGCCATCGACGCGCGGGTGGGGCTTGTTGAGCACGCCCATTTCCGAACGGGGTTTCCAACCGGGCTTGAAGGTGCTCACTTGCCACCTCCCTTGCTCATACGTTCACCAGCCGATTTCGCCGCTGCAAAGACATTCGGATACGTTCCGCAACGGCAAGTGTTGCCGGCGCATGCGGAGCGAATTTCCGTCTCGGAGGCCTGAGGGTTCTTCTCCAAGCAACCGGTGAGCGACATCAAAAAGCCGGGCGTGCAAAAACCGCACATCATGGCGTCGTGCTCGACGAAGGCTTCCTGCAGAGGCGAAAGCCGGTCTCCGTCAGCCAAGCCTTCAACGGTTCGGATCTCACGGCCCTCCGCCTGCACAGCGAGCGTAATGCACGAGCACACGGGCTCGCCATCCATAAGCACGGTGCAAGCGCCGCAGTTGCCGTGATCGCAGACGATCTTGGTGCCGGTCAAAGCCGGCTCGACGCGGTGCCGCAAGGCCGAAAGCAAAGTGGTGCGCGGCTCCACTTCCACCTTTTGCTTGTCGCCGTTGACGCGCAACTCGAGCTTGATTTTTCCGCTCAGGCGCGTGACATCGCCCTCGGCCTGCGCCGCCAAGGCCTCGCCCGCCATCGTACCCGTGGCCGCCAGACCACCCGCGGCCACACCCGCGCCCTTGAGGAAACCGCGACGTGTGACGCCACTTGCTTCCCCGCCATTCTGGGACTGCGACATGAAATTCTCCTCTGAACTGATCTGGACGCGTGCGGAAGTCGCAGGCGCGTGAGCCGAGCGCACAGATTCTACGGATCGTCCGCTCGATCTGCGGCCAATCTTGCGCAATAGATCCGCGTTCCGAACCGCACTCGAACATGGCGACGACCTGGGATTTGCGTGCCGACTGACGAGTTAACTTGGGCAAGCGCGTCCCGCGGGTGCCCAGGAGCCCCGCACTCGTCTGCATCCCCCCATGAGTGCGCCCGACAAGCGCCACGCGCACTTTTGGCATCCCAGGCGGCCCGATCCACCGCAATCAGTTTCTCGGGTGACCCAGGGCCAAGAAAATGGGCCCGCAGCTCCGCTTGCGCAAAGCTGGGGGCCCTAGATTCTTCCGGGGGCAGATTCAGACAATCCGGAAATTTACCGGGTAGCGATACTTCTCACCGGAGTGACTCTTCACGGCGGCAATGATCGGGAAAATGATGGAGCCGAGCCAAACGGCCATTAGCACAGCGAAGCCGACGAGAATGAAAATCGTCAAGTAGCCGATCGCCGCGAGGAGAAACATTGTGATCTGAAAATTCAGAGCCTCCTTAGCCTGATCCTCCACAAATTCGCTTTCGTCGCGCTTGGTCAAGTAAATCACCAGGCAAACGATGATCGGCAGGAAAAGTGATGAGGCCACGCCGCAGCCATGGCAGACGGCGGCGAGGGTGCGTTCTTCTGAAGTCGGTTCCATAGGCTCCTCCTGGGTTCAGTCCTTTGTCCCGGTCCGGCGTTGTTGAGACTCACGGGGCGGCGCGCTTCGCGCGGCACTCGAAACTCCCACTCTACTGATCCGGAGCGATTCGGTAATCTCCGCAGCGTGCGAATCCTCTTCTTAGCTCAGCGGGTCCCCTACCCCCCCAATCGAGGCGACAAGATTACCACCTGGCGCTTGCTCGAACGCATGCGCAGGGAGCATGAGGTGCAGGTTGTGGCCTTCGCTCACGACCAAGCGGACGTCCGCGCGGCCGCCGCTCTACGCGAGATGGGCATCTCCATTCAAACAGTTTCCCACAGCGCGCGAGCCGCCAAGATCACCTCTCTGCCGCTGCTATTGACGAATACCCCGATGACATTGGGGGTTTTCGGCTCCAAGTCATTGCAGGCCATCGTGGACGAGTTGGCTCCCAATTGCGACCTCGGCTACGCCTACTCGTCGTCCATGGGCGCCTTCCTCCTGCCCCACCCCCAGCTCGCGCGCATCCAACACTTCGCCGAGCTCGATTCGGACAAATGGAAGCAGTACGCGGAGCGCACGAGCTGGCCCATGAGTTGGGTGTACAAGCGCGAATGGCGCACCCTGCTCGAATTCGAGCGCAAGCTGGCCCATGCCACAGAGCAGAATGTGTTCTGCACGCCGCTGGAAGAAAGCATCTTCAAAGCCCAGATCCCCGGCGCGCCCAGCGCCGTGCTGCGCAATGGAGTCGACCTAGAAGCTTTCAAACCGGACCCAAGTGCGGCTGAGCCGGGGCACTTGGTCTTTACCGGCGTGATGGATTACTACCCCAATGTCGATGGCGTGACCTTCTTCGTTGAGCGAGTCCTGCCGGAAGTTCGCAAGCGCTTCCCCGCCGCGCACTTCTCCATTGTCGGTTCACACCCAACCCCGGAAGTCCAACGTTTGGGCCAAGTGGAGGGCGTCACTGTTACGGGCTTTGTCGACGACACCGTCGATTGGTTGCGACGCGCGAGTATTTCGATTGCCCCCCTACGCATCGCCCGGGGCATTCAGAATAAAGTGCTCGAGGCCATGGCCATGGGCCTGCCCGTAGTCGGAACGACGTGCGCAACCCAGGGCACCGAAGGAACTCCAGGCGAACATTTCATGCTCGCAGAAAGCGCAGATCAACAAATTGAAGCTGTTTGCGATCTACTCGGAAATCCGGCTCAAGCGCATGAATTGGGAAGCGCAGGCCGGCGCTACGTCGAAGACCATTACGACTGGGAAGTCACGTTAGAGCCGCTCGACGCCATGCTGGAATCTGCTCAAGCCGCGCATAGAGCCGCGCGTTAGCGACACTCGGCTCAAGAGCCGCTAGCCATTGGCAGCTGCACAACTAACGAAGCTCCATAGCACCGACGGACCCAGGGCGAACCTCAGTCGGCAGTTTTCTTCGGGCGAACTTTTTTCTTCATGCGCCGACTACCCAACAGTCTGCGCCCATTCAAAAAAGACTTGCCCGGGTCCACGGTGAAGCGATCTCGAATGGCTTGGCGCCCAAGCAACATTCGAAAGCCCATGGCGTCGCGACTGGTCAATG
>JAJDES010000092.1 GCA_029259675.1 Planctomycetota bacterium | reverse complement strand
ATGACCCAATTGGCGAATTAGCCCCACTTCCCATGAAAGAAACGCGCGCAATCGAAATTAGCCCGTACTGCCGGCACTTAAAGAGCAAGAAGACCGCCTTCCTTCAGTCCCCGCCCCAGTCGGACGAGGATATCCTGGACGGGAGCAATCACTGCTGGTGCGGCAAAACTCAGATGAGCGTGGGGCCCGATTTGGATCTGGTCCTACCCGAAGATTGTCGCAAGAGCCGCGATTGCTTTGCCCGCTACGGAGACAACAGCTAGGAGAACACCCATGCGCAATCACGTCATCGAAGCCGCGGTGGTGAGCATCGCCGTCATCACCATCGTCATCGCGCAGAACAGCTACGCGCAGCATGGGCCGCGCGTAGCCCAGACTCAGGTCGCTGCACAGCCGGCAGTTCAGATCGCTCAGCCGGCGGTTGCGCAGGAAGCACTGCAGCCGAGTTCAGCCCTTAGCGGCCGTTACGTCGAGGCGCGGACCGCGGCCGTGTTTGCCGGAGCCTGCCACTACAACTCCGAATTCGTCACCGCCGGTCGCAGGGCCGTGATGGGATGGTCAATTGAATCGGGTCGCTACGACGGGGTCTCGCTCGCCGGCGTCCAAATCGCCGCAGCTGTTCGCGCCAAATCAAATCTTCACTTAGCAGACAGTCCGCGCGAGTCCGTCGTCTACTTGTCAAGGGAATTGACGGGCGCAGAGGTGCAGGGCGCGCTCGCTTGGTTGCGCGAGCAACAGGCCGAGGTTGTGGGCAAAATTCTTGAGGTGCGTCGGACGACCGTGCAAGTCGCGGTGGCCAAAGGGGCAGAGGGCAACTTCCAGCTAACCGCAGGTAAGGACATCGCCCTTGTAGGCGGCTCGTTACCGAACCGTGAATGCTGTGCCATGCCGTTTAACGTTTGGTACGAGCCCCTCAGTCCCGTTCAAAAGAAGTTCGTTGGGCGCGCGGAAAGTGTCAGCATCAACATTGAGCAACTCAAGAGCCGCTGGTCACGCTTTGACGACAACTGCGTCTACTTTGGAGCCTTCGAAATTTAAGGTCTCGAGCAAAACCGAACTTTCGCCAACTCGGCGGATTTATAGAGCCCAGTGTCCTTGTCGGAGCTGGGCTTTTTCGTGCACGCAGCTAGTTGATAACCCATCGAGCAAAACCGGATTGCTTTGCGCAAAGGGCTAAGCGAAGCGCAGCGTCTTGCCCGATTTAGGAATTGTGGACCTCTCCGTAGAGCATGGCGTGATCGGAGTACTTTTCGATCCAATCGAGCTGTTCCGCTTGCGTAGTGAACTCGGGCCAGCCGCGCACGGATAGTTTTGCTGCTCCGAAGGGCGCGAACTTAAGTCCGTCAGAAGCGAAGGCATGGTCCAAGTTGCTGGGAGGATAGGTTGTGCCACCACCCCACCAGGAGACGCTTTGATCCTTGTCCAGCAGTTGCATGTCGCGTACCTCGAAGCGCTTTCGAAAGCGTTCGAGTTCTTCAGCGGCATCCACATCATGGGGGGAGTAGGTCAAATTCATTCCCATGGTATTGAAGTCTCCGATGGCGACGAAATTCGCGCTGCCGCCCGCCGCTTTGTCGAGGGCTTTCTTCAAATTGAGGATGTGACCGACCATGTCGTCGCGCAATCCGAAGGAATGGGGAGCATCGGAGCTTTTAATGTGGATGAACAAGAGCGAGTGAAAGCTGTTGTCGCTCGCCTTTAGGGTCACCAAAACACCCGGCCGCAGGGTGGGGATGCGGGAACGGAGTCGCTCGCGTTGACTGACGAATGCCGTCATGGAGTTGCGGATGCCTATCAGGATGTCCATCCCGCCCAGGGATTCGGTAATGAAGAAATGGTGCGAAGGCATCGCCGTTGTGAAGTGAGAGAACACGGCCTTGCTTTCCACTTCATAGATGGCAAAGACATCGGGGTCCTGTTGGCTTACATAGCCTGCGATGCGATCGGCGCGGGCCTGTGCATTCTTGAAATGTTCCACGTTCCAAGACGCGAAGGAATAAAGCCGGGTCATGTTGCGATACCTCTCTCTTGGGATCCTGGGGAGCGAGCAGAAAACGGTTTTTCCGCGGCAAGTGTGCGCCACCTTGGCGCGGTTGATTTGAATGCGAGTCCAGGTAGATCGCTGCGGCGGGTGGCGCAAAGCGGAATTCACTAGAGTTCTTATTTATAGTAAGTGACGTTTTCAATCGTAATGGCGACACAGAAATTCCATTAGTTCGGCCCAGGATCAACTCCCATGTCTGCGACTCTCATAATTGGCAACAAGAACTATTCTTCCTGGTCCCTGCGCGGTTGGCTGCTGTGCACCCGTTCCGGAATTGAGTTCACCGAGCGCTTCATTCCCCTTCACAAGGCAGACTCAAGCGAAGCCAAGCGCGACAATTCCCCGTCGGGTCTGGTTCCGGCGTTGCATGTCGAGGACATGGTCATTTGGGACTCCTTGGCGATCGCCGAGTACCTGGCGGAACAATTCCCCGCCGCGCAAATGTGGCCCAAGGATGTTCGCAAGCGAGCCATCGCGCGTTCAGTAACTTGCGAGATGCACTCGGGCTTCGGGGCTCTGCGCAGTCAAATGCCGATGAACATTCGAGCGTTGTATACGCGCACAGAAATGGATGCTGCTTTGGCTGCGGACATCGATCGCATCACCATGCTGTGGAGGGAATGTCGCGCAAGCTACGGAAAGGGCGGCGATTTCCTGTTCGGCGACTGGTCGATTGCGGATGCCTTCTTCACTCCGGTTGCATTTCGATTTCAGACCTATGGGATTGAGCTTGCTGCAACGGAGTCGGCCTATGCGCAAATGCTGCGAAATACACCTGAGGCGCAGGTCTGGTCTGCGGCAGCTAAGTCGGAGGAGCATTCCATTCCCGCCTACGATCGCTGAGCGTTCCAGCAAGTTCGCATAGTCATTGTGCCAATCGGCACCGTGCTAAATGGCCAGGTGCAAACGAGTCAAACGCAAACAGGGCAAGATCGGCTATCGCCAACCCTGCCCCGCGCGCACTTGCAAGTCGGAATTGTTTAGAGCCCGAGCACTTCCGCCCCTTGCTCAAAGACGATGTCTACGGGAATGCCCGCAGCGGCCAAGCGGTCCAGGTCCGCTTGCAATTCGTCACCGATGACACCCATGTCGGCTAGGAGTTCCCCGGCCGCCGCGTAGTCGCCGTCACCTTGGATGGTGAGAATCTTGCGCGACAGAGCTTCCACGGCGGCGCCCATCTTCTCTGGGTTGACGGCGTAGGTTCCGGTCTCTGCGTTGTGCTCAAAGGCGCCCATTTCTTGAAAAAAGTTGAAGCGCACCATATTGGCTCGACCGTGCGCACTCGATGCTCCGAAGCGAACGGAGCGAAAGATTCCCGCCAGAAATGTGACGTAGTTGTCCATCAACTCGCCCTGGGGGATCTCGTTCTTCGCAAACAACTGGGTGACCATGTATAGACCCAAGATGTCAGCCTTGCCTTCCTCCAGGGCAGAGGCGTGCTCCGCAAGTGACTGGCGGACATTCCCCCCGTCCTTCAGGGTCTTCTTCACGCCCAAGCCGTGTGCCACTTCGTGGAACATGGTATTGCCGAAGAATGCATCAAATGTGATGTGAGCGCGTTGAGACGGATCAATCAACTCGTCGGCGATGTGCACCAAGATTTCGTCATACTTGGCTCGCATCGCATTCTTCAGTTGCAGGCGCCGCGTTCCCCTTGCCAATTGGACGTCTTCGTCGTTGGGGAGGTTGATAGCAATCGTCTTGGAGCCCGAGTTGCAATCGCCGGCGTAGTAAACGACGTCGTAGGCATTCAGGTCGGCATCGCTGCCGGGCATTTCCTGCTTGTACGCGTCCGGCACGGGCAAGCCGCGCTGCAATTCGGGCAGGAATTTGGTGTAACGCGCAAGACGATCACTCCAACTCTTGTCCTTGATCAATACATAGGCCTCGTGCGCGGCTTTCGTTCCATAAAGACGGTCTTCATAGGACTCAATCGGACCAATAACGATGTCAATGCCGTTGGACTTCATGTCCATCCAGGCCATGTCACTGGCCTTGTACTCATCGGAAAGCAGCGCTTCCGAGCGCAAAGCCAAGTATTTGCGCAGACCCGGATCCTGCGCGAGTTTCGCCGCTTGCATTAGCAACTTAGCGGCGGCCTTGGTTTCCGACGGGTAGGCCTGTGAGTAGGGCACCGCAATAAGCTCTCCTTGCTCATTGCGTTCAATGACCGTGTACAAGCTCTTGAACGCTTCGGTGTCCTGCGGGTTAGCAGCCAAATGCGCCTCAAACTCGTCCTTACTAATGTCGTGCGGATAAAAGTTCGCACCCTCGGGCTTGGCGCCGACACCTTCTATGAAGGGTGCATTTCCATCGAGTCTGTCCCAAGGACCATAATTGATCTCAGCAAAGCGCTTGAGCGTCGGGTCTTCGATCCCATCCAAGAAAGCCTTGCGTTCACCTACTGCTTGCTTCCAAAAGACTTCATCCATGTGGGTCGAAGCTTCAATCAGGAGCGGAATCATTTCCTTTTGCTTGGCGCTCAATTCACTGATGTCGGCAGTCAACTGGACGGTTGCATAAACCTCCGGAGTCGCCGCAACACGTTGCACCGACATCTCATGACTTCCCATGCTTGAACAAGCAGCGAGGGGTGATAACGCAAGAACAGCAGCACGGAATTTCATGGAGGTCTCCTTCGGAAGATTTTGGAAGCCGCAATCCTACGCTCCATTCTTGCGGTTGGGCAATCGCGGGCAGAGACCGGCGAACGAGTTGTTTGGACGCCACCGATCCCATGCCGGCCCTGTGCAAATTATTTGTTGGTGGACGAAATAGGCCCCGGTCCCAAGCACTGCTGCTCGGGGCCGGGGCCCGTGTATTGGGAATGAACTTATTGCTTGGTTTAGGCCGAGTGGCGAACCGTTTGCTCCTCTTCCGTGCGCGCCTTGGAATCGGGCCAAAAGGCGTCTACGGCGATGGCTTCGGCGCGGGCTTGGTTGGCTTGCTCCAGAAGTTCCAGTTCATCAGCTGTGATGATGTCCGCAGCATGGGCCCGTTGATTCAAATCAGCTGCGGGCTTGCGATCGAGCGTGCGTGACTTGACCGCCGCTTTGACTTTGCTCTGCACCGCGTGGGCTTTGACGACGATTTGGAGCGTTGCTTCGAGCTTGCCCAAACCTTCATCTTCGGCTCCGGGAATGTAGATGTGGCTGGTCAAGTGCTTGCGCGCTTCGCCGTCCTCCAAAAGGCCTTTAGCCACCTTTGTCGCGAGGCGGTCGGAAGGCGGAGCCAACCTGGCCCCAATGGGGAAAATCAACGCGCGCAGCAACATGGCGGCCGGCCGATTGGGGAGATTTCGAACGACGCCCATGAGTGCGGTTTGAATCTCGTACTGTGCGTGTGCACAGGCCCACTGCACATAGGGCAGATCGCGTTCGGGTTGACCCTCGTCCACAAAGCGCTTGAGCGCTGCGCTTCCGAGGTAAAGCCAACCAAAGGCGTCGGCCAAACGACCGGTGATCTTTTCGCGGAACTTCAAGGTTCCACCCAGGGTGCCCATGGCGATGTCAGCCGTGAACGCGAAGGCTGCGCTCATGCGAGTGAAGGGTCCGAACATCTCGCCCGCGCGGCCGCCAACGGGATTTTGCGTGAAGCGACCGCCGGTAACGCCGAGCACGAGTGAGCGCACAGCGTTGGTGGAAATAAACCCGACGTGCCCCCAGAAGTGCTTGTCGAAGAGCTTCAAGTCGCGATTGGCAATCGCTTCGATTTCACTCTGCGCATGGGGGTGACAGCGGATCGCGCCCTGACCGAAGATGATCATCGAGCGCGTCAGAATGTTGGCGCCCTCGACTGTGATTGCGATCGGCAGGGCGGTGTAAGCCCCGGCAAGAATGTTTTTCGGGCCGCGGCAAATGCCGGCACCGGCGCAAATGTCCATGGCTTCGTTCAAAGCCGTGCGCATGCCCTCGGTGGTGTAGCGCTTCATCACCGCGGTCAGCACAGAAGGCTTTTCGCCGGCGTCGATCGCGCCCACAGTCAAGGTGCGCGCCGCATCCATGACGTAGTTGAGTCCGCCAATTTTGGTCAACGGCTCTTCGATGCCCTCGAAGCGTCCGATCGGCAACCCGAACTGTTCGCGTACGGTGGCGTAGGCGCCGGTCGTGCGCGTAGCGAGCTCAATCGCACCCACCGACATGGAGGGCAAAGAAATGCCACGACCCGCCGCAAGGGTTTGCATCAACATCAACCAGCCTTTGCCGGCTGCTTCAGCGCCGCCGATGATGGCGTCGATCGGCACAAAGACATCGCGGCCTTTGGTCGGGCCGTTGTGGAAGGCCGCGCCCAGGGGATCGTGGCGCGCGCCGATTTCAATGCCGTCGAGGTGAGCGGGGATCAGAGCGCAGGTAATGCCAAGGTCGACGCGTTCGCCGAGCAAATGGTCGGGGTCGCTCATGCGGAAGGCCAGGCCCAGAACGGTCGCCATGGAGGAAAGCGTGATGTAGCGCTTGTCCCAATTCAGTCGCAGGCCAACCACCCCTTCACCTTCCCACTGTCCCTTGCAGACTACCCCGCTGCTGGTCATGGAAGTGGCGTCGCTGCCCGCGCCGGGTTCGGTCAACGCGAAGCTGGGGATCTCTTGGCCCTTGGCCAAGCGCGGCAACCAATAGTCCTTTTGTTCGTCGGTGCCGTAATGCTGCAACAGCTCCGCCGGGCCCAGGGAGTTCGGCACCATCACCGTTACGGAAAGCGCGATCGACCGACTTGCCATCTTGGTGACCACAGCCGAATGAGCGATGTTGGAGAAGCCGAGCCCTCCGTACTTTTCCGAAATGATCATGCCCAGGAAGCCTTCGTCGCGCAGGTATTGCCAGACTTCCTCGGGCAGATCCCCGGCTTCCGTAGTTTCGTAATCGGTCACCATCGAGCAGGCCTTTTCGACGGGTCCGTCCAGAAAGGCTTGTTCGCGTTCACTCAAGCCCTGGACTTTGAATTCCGTCAACTTGTGCCAGGACGGAGCACCCGAAAACAAATCGGCATCCCACCAAACAGTTCCGGCTTCGAGCGCGATGCGCTCGGTCTCGCTCATGGCCGGCATCATTTTGCCGACGATCGGCATCAGAGGCTTGGTCAAGAGCGGACGTCGCAGCGCCGGCAGTCCCGTGGCCAACGCCAAGATGCCCGCGATGGTTCCCAGTAGTCCGAAGGCCCACATAGTCGGGTCATTGGACCACCACCAGGCGAAGACAATCCCGAGGGGGG
>JAJDES010000091.1 GCA_029259675.1 Planctomycetota bacterium | reverse complement strand
CTGTTTGCCTTGACCGTCGCAAGTATCTGATCGTAGACGTACTCGGATTGTTTCAAGTTGCCCTTGCCGATCCTGATCTCGATCGAGGTCAGGTCTTTTTTGAGCAGAGCGAAGGTCACAAGCACCTTTTCATTGGACGTTGTGGTGGCGCGGACGGATCCGGTTAGGGCATCGCTTGAGCCTTCGATTGCTATGAAGGAGGCGTTGTACATGACAGTCCTGGCTGCGGCGTAAAGCTCGCCAACCGGGTAGTCCGCCTTCGACTTGAGCGTTCCTCTGGACATGACCACAGACTTGTGGCCCTCTTGCACCGCGTCTTTTGCCGAGCTGCCGACGTCTCCGATTTTGGTGACCACGACCTTTCCCGCTTTGTAGGCGCCATAACCCACGTAACCCGCTGCACCGACGACAACGGCAACGCTTACTACAGTGGCCGTTGCGATGGTTTTGCAGCCGGCCAAGCCCAGCAAAGTTCCCAATAGGGGAAACTTGAATAGCTCTAACCTGTTCTTCATCGGTGGTTGTTCAAAGGCATCCATTGTGCGCGACGGTGGTCAAGGGCATGGTTGTTGCATCAGCGCAGGTGCTTCCAACCTGAGCAGGCGTCGATGCAACCGTGCGTGTTGCGTTCGAGCTTGAGCGTATTTGATTGGGACTTACGAGGGGAAATGCGCTGCAGTTGATTCATGCTGGAAGTGCAGTGCTTTTTTGCCGCCTCGCATTTTGAGCAGCCTAGCATGGCTTGCAGGGTTGGCTCCAGTTCCAGTTGGCTTGCGACAATGGGATCGCCGCGGAACAAATCACTCGATCCATCCTGTTGCCTGGGGCCGCAGACGAAGTGATGGGGGGGGTGCTCGAGCTACCGACGTTTGAGGTGCTTGCCGCTGCGGGCGGCATGCACTTCTGCAACTGCAAGCGACCCAGTGACATTAGTAAGTCGTGGATCTCTCGGCGTCACCGGGCGTCACGCTCGAACTTGGATCGGAATTGTCACTGCGCAGGAGCGTGTAGCCCGCGATGAGACTGATGATTCCGGCGATCAAGGATGCGGCGAGTACGGAGGCTTTGGATATCGCCAGTAGGCCTGGGTCGGTGAATGCCAAGGCTCCGATGAAGAGCGCCATGGTGAATCCGATTCCTGCGGTGGTGCCGACAACAAAGACGCCGGTCCACGAGACTCCGCGCGGCAACGCGGCCAGGCCGAGGCGAACTGCTAGCCAGCTTAGGGCTAAAACGCCAAGCGGTTTGCCGATGACCAGTCCGAGGCAGATGCCGAGGGCAATGCCCGTGCTGCCCTCAACAGCGAAGTCGAGCGTTCCGAGGGGGACGCCCGCATTCGCAAGGGCGAAGATGGGCATGATGCCGAAGGCGACCCAGGGGTGGAGCGCTGATTCAATGCGCGTTGCGGGTGCAAGAGCTTCGCGGCTGGCGAGGGAGATGCGATTGAGGTCGGGCTTGAGTCGTTCGGGCTGGACACTTTCACTGGTTGTTGATCGCACGCTTTCGAGTGCGCGCTCGGAAGCAGCTATGAATCCATCGCGCCCGAACCACGACTTTGCGGGAGTCAGCAGTCCGAGAATGACGCCGGCCACGGTGGGGTGGACGCCGGAAGCGAGGATGCCGCCCCAGATGATGATGCCGGGGGCAATGTAAATGAATGGGTTTCGAATCCCGATGCGCTGCATCACGATCACTAGGGCGATGCCGCCGCCGGCAACGGCAAAGCCGCCCAGTATCAGCTCGGATGTATAAAACAGTGCGATGATCAGGATCGCGCCGATGTCGTCAATGATGGCCAGCGCCAGCAGCAAAATGCGCAGTGCCGAAGGTACTCGCTTGCCCAAGATGGCGAATACGCCGACAGCGAAGGCGATGTCGGTGGCCATTGGAATGCTCCAACCATTGCGAGCTGTGGGCGCACCTGCATTGATCGATAGGTACAAGACGGCGGGGACAAGCATGCCGCCCAATGCGGCGGCAATCGGGAGCGCGGCTCGTTTGGGAGTGGCCAGTTCGCCTTCGTGCAACTCGCGCCTGATCTCAAGGCCGACGACGAAGAAGAAGATGACCATCAGGATGTCGTTGACCCAGAAATGGACGCTCTTTGAGAAGACGTAATCGCCGAAACCTAAGCTGATCGGGGTATGAAGGAAGTGTTCGTAGCTCGAAGCCCAGGGCGAATTGGCCCACACGATGGCGATCGTTGCCATCAGCATGAGAACGGCTCCGCTGGCGGCTTGGATATGCAGAAACTTCTCTACCGGTCTCGCGACCGATAGGGCCATTTTCCGCATGGTGCCCGAAGCTTCCGGAGGCAACTCGTTTTCGATGGGTTCCTTGGACATAGTTGCTTGTGGTATCGGGGAAACTTAGTGCTAGTGGAGAGGCGTGGCCCGGTGACCTATCGATCGCAGGAAAGGGAGCCGTGCGGCTTGCGGCTTACACGCTCTATTTGCCGTTCGCAGATTCGCCTCGTTTGGCGATGGCATGTTGTTGCATGTCTTCGTGCTCGTCATGTTCATCGACAATTTTTTGTCCGAGTAGACTTTCGAGCACGTCCTCGAGGGTTGTTACACCCTCGAACCCACCGTGTTCGTTTGCCACCGCAACCATATGCTTGCGTTCTTGAACGAACTTGGAAAGCAATTCGTGTGCGGGCATTGAGGGCGGGACAAAGAGGATGGGGTGCATTAAGTCGCGGACCTGGGTCCCGTCGGTCCCCAAAGCGATGGCATCGAAGAGTTCCCGTCGATAAACCAGGCCGACGACGCGGTCCGGATCTTGCCCATCGATTACGGGAATTCGGCTGTGGACCAACTTAGAAAAGCGCAACTCGCTGACCAAAGCATCTGCGGGAAGCGTTTCCACAACGGTTCGCGGAGTTCTTAGGTCGCCGGCCACCACCTTGTCCAGGCGCAATGCGTTCTCGACCCACTTGCTCTCCTCGTGGCGAACGGAGCCGTGGGATGCGGCCAGTCTTGAAAAGAG
>JAJDES010000010.1 GCA_029259675.1 Planctomycetota bacterium | reverse complement strand
CAGCTACGAAGGGACTGAGCCCTTCAATTTGCTCGCCCATTTGATTCGCATGGTTGAGCGAGATGAAAGCAACGTTTGTCAGATCGGTGACGCGCCGATGGGATGGATCCAGCGCAAGCATATTGAACTCCTCGTTCAATTGCTTGAATCGCGTGAGCAATGCGCGGGCATTCATTCCGCGCGAGATTCTGTAATCCGTATCACTGGTGATCCCAAAGCTCGCTCGACCATCGGTCATGAGGCGGCCTACTTGATCCTCGGCTATCGCCACGGGCTATACCCGAAAGGCCACTCCTATTCCGTTGACTGGCAGGTTGATCGCCAAGAAATACGAGCTTGGTGGGCAAAAGAGAAGCAAGGAAAGTAATCGTGAGCAGGGGCCGCGAAGCTGAGTCATGTAGTTCAAAGATTCCGTGTCCACGCTAATTGGAATGGGCAAGGGGCCTGATGCAAATCCAGTTCCCCTCGCGTGAACACGAGCCCGATTCGCCGTGCAGGATTGCACATGAAAATTGTTCAGGGATATCGTCGATGCAGCATGTGCAAGAAATCCCAATGGTACTTGAGCTGCGGTCTGGATTGATTAGAGAATGAAATTCATGTGGAATTCGACGACATGTAGTGCCGGCGCCAATGGTTCACTTGCCTTGGGCTGTCTGTGCTTGCTTTTTAGCGGAGCATGCAACTACGAGGCGGATGCTTATTCGGAGTTGAACTCAGAATACGAAGCGACTGGAGACTATCGAAGCGTACTCGATGTTATTGGTGATGTGGACTCTGATGGCGCGCTCGATTTCTTTTGGGGCAGAGGGGACCTGGATTGGAGCGAAAAGCGTGAACACCAATGGAAAGCGAGTGTCATCTCCGGCCAAAAAGGAAGCACCCTATTTGAGCTAAGCAGCAACACTCACCTGCTTGGATCCCATGGCGCCGGGCCGGTGAATGAATCCGGCGGCGTCCCATTCGGTTCATTCTGGATTGGCGCGTATCGAGTCGCTGATGGGGCAGTTGATTATCAATTGAGGTCGGGAAACGAGTGCAAATTGATTCGGTGCATGGCAACCGGTGTTGGCTATGCATCGAGAGGCTTCGGCCTTGCGCTTGGGCCAGCGTCTCTTGAATTCTGGCTTGAGGATTCGGGGGATAGGTGGGAATTGAACATTGCGCACCCATCCAAGAAGGTTTCAAGAATGACCTTGGAGTTAGCACCGAATTATGGCAAATGGGACGTGAGTGCCCATATGCTTCGCGCTTGGCGGATCGTTTCACCAGGTGCTTTGGGCCCGGGTCCCGCTATGCACGTGACGTATGAAGACCTTTTGCCCGCACATGCGGGATCTATACTCTTTTGTCCCGACGGAGGCGCGCAGGTCGAGATTAGTGCTCTGGCACCACCCTTGCTTAAGCGCTTCCGAGTCGAATCATCTGCTGATTTGGATGGTGACGGTGATCGGGATGCGCTGTACTTGGATTATTCAAATGACGTGCAAGTACTGCGGCTCGTTTCCTGGCCGGAAGGCGAATGGATGGATTCGATTCCGTTCACAGAGGAGCAGTTCGGTGCTGTTCGAGACTACGCGGTCGGTAATTTTATCGATCAACCGCTGCTCGTATACTCCGTCATAGATTCCGTGTCGAACAGGCGCTCCAAGGTGACAGCATCTCTGTTACCTATGCTTGATGAAGTGTGGAGTGTGAGCCTTGATGTTTATGGCGGTTGGCAAATGAAACTAATCGGTGATGCAAATGATGACAATGTGAGCGATTTCATCATTAAGGGTTTTCGGAGCCACGGTTGGGGGAGTGCCTTGTTTTGCCTCTCGGGAAGAGACGGCGCTGTCTTGTGGGAATGGGATCAGAATTGATCTGGGATGGCGGGAATGTAGACCCAAAGGTGCTGCGCGTCGCAGTTTCCAAACAGGATGCATTGCGATCGAGCGATCGGAACAGTTCAATACGCACGTGGAAGAGCAGTAACTGTAGTGTGCGTTTCCATAACGCTTATGGCTGTGCTTGTTCACTAGCCTGCGCCACTTTCATCGTCGGGTTGATCGGGTTGCGAATGTGGTATCCCTCACATCATCACTTACGCGAATGGAGAACACGTGAAACCGCTCGCACGATCGAGTTCTGGAGCGGCAAGGCGAATCCTCCTTGCTGCGACGTTCGTACTAGCGCTTGGCATTTTGCTGGCGTTCTTCGTTTTCTTTGTTCTGCCGGACGCCTCCGAACCGGTTGGTCGTCAGTCCAGCATCAGCAGCGAAATTTCTACGAACCGAGAGGAGCCTGTCAACGCAACGGCTCCTACAGTCCGCGAAAGGGTGCCCGCGGTATCCGCTGGGCAGGAACTCTTCCCGCCTCAAATTGGAGTGGCTTCCGCGTCGCTTCGTGGCCGGATCTTCGATGGTGAGGGACGGCCGCTTGAGGGCGTGACGATCAAGATTCAAACCAAGCCTTTGGATGTCGAGTTGCTTGCCAGTGGCCTCTCCTCCGCCGATGGGCGCTTTGAACTGACGGCTCCTGGCCGGGATCGTCCGGTCGAAATTCGTTTCCTACGAACTGGGTTTCGGTCGCATATCGTTGCTGCGACCTTGCAGCCGGGCGCCGGGCTAGACATAGGCGATGTGGTGCTTTTGGATGGCTTTACGGTCGCCGGTGCGGTTGTCGACCAGGCCGGCCGGCCGTTGGCGGGAACGACCATCCACGCCGTTGATGATGCAATGCCTTGGCCAGATGATTGGATCGGCGCAGCGGAGGCCCGGACCGACGCCGACGGTCGTTTCAGTCTTGAAAGCCTGCCTCCGGGGCCTTGGACATTGCGCTTTCGCACCGAAGGGCACCCGACGCTGCGCGCTCTCGTAGAAACTGCATCGACCGGCCTCTCCTTCGTCGTACCGGACCCAGGTCATCTCGCGGGCCGAGTTCGGGCAAGCACCGACGTTGATTATCGATCCCTGATGGTGCGCGCCAAGCTTGTCGGCGATCGGCCGGCATGGGGTGATCCCGAGGAGTTTTTTCAGTACGTCGAGTGTGACGAGCTTGGTGCGTTTCGCTTCGAATGCCTGCCAGTTCGCGCTGCCTTGTACGAAGTCCAAGTGTGCCGTCAGTTGACGTCCTTGATGGCTTTTTTATCGGTGCCATACGAAATTCCCTCCGCCACGGAGGAAGTCACTTTGGAGTTGCACCCGCTCGGTACCGCGCGCTTTCGCATCGTGGATAGCTCAACAGGCAAGGGCATCCCGGGCGCCAGCGTAAATGCGGTTGTGTGGAATCAGGGGCGCGTATTGCTAAAGCTCAGTCCGCAGGACGAAGACATCGTGCGGGCCTCAGAAGATGGTCTCGTCAGTATCGGCGGCATTCCTCTCGGGCAGGGTCCAGTTGAGCTCGGCTTTGAAGTCGGCGCCGACGGATACGAGATGTATTCAAGGCGGGGGATCGCTCTTGGCGACGCGGCAGTGCTCGACTTGGGGGCGATCGAATTGGTTCCAGCTGAACTCGTTGAGATCAAAGTTGTCGATCAGGATTCGGGTTTGCCAATCGAAGGCGCCACGGTTGTCTTCCGCGCAATGGACGGAGCAGGTGGAAAAGTGCCCGCGCCGCTAGCATCGAGATCCGACCTCGAATCGAGCTTCTTACCTACCGAGGGAGTCGCGCAAACAGACGCTGGAGGCAAGGCCTACGCGCCAGTGACTGAAGGGCTCACCTTGGCCGTTGTATGTGCTGGATATGCCGCCTCCGGCCCGACAGTGGTGGAATCCATTGGCGGTCCAATCAGGATCGAGCTTAATCGCGGCTGCACGGTAGCCGTGCAGGTTGTCACGGACTCGGGCGAAGCGGTAAGCGGCGCCGTTGTGGAAAGCTACATTGATCCAGCGTCACTCTTGGCCAAAATGATCAGACCGTTTGCCGAGACGCGGTCCGAGGGGATGACCGATAGTCTGGGCCGTATTGAATTTTCAAACGTCGCCAGTGGCATGCACTTCATTCAGGTCGGGGGAGCCAGCGGGCAGGACCCGATCGTCGAGTCGCTGACGATTGGCGAAGAGGACGCAGCCGTTGAGGTTACCCTTACGAGGCGAGACTCGATGATGATGTATGGGCGCGCGCTGCGCGACGGAGTGCCGATTGTCGGAGCTCATGTCTCGCTTGAGTTCTGCGAGCCAAACAGCTGGGTGCCCATTGCACGTGCGGAGACGGCTGCCCTCGGTCAGTTCTCTTTCAAAGAGCTAGCGATTGGCTGTTATGTCATAACGCTCGCAGGGGCGGAGCTTCCCGTGCCAGTCTCCCGCACAGTGGAGGTTCTGAGCCGCGAGACGGTGGTTGACCTAGATGTTCCCTACACCGCCATTCGCGGGCAGGTGAAGGGCACTGATGGCGAGGGGGTACCGAATGCGAGGCTATGTTTCGCTCTCGCCGAAGCGGAGCGCCCTGCACGGGTGGCGCTCCTCCGGAACGAGTCTGTAGCTCCAGGATTCTCGATGCCGCTCCCACAGTCGGCGGATGAGTCCGGTTACTACGAGGTAGAATTCCTCCCTCATGATGAGCCGCTAAGCCTGCTCGCCGTTGCCGACGGATACGCGCTCGGGCGTGTAGGCCCAATCCTGATGGAGGCCGGTGAGGAGCGTCGGATGGATGTTGTGCTCGCCCGAGGTGCGACTGTGATTGTTACGGTCAGGTCATTGCGTGGAAAAGAGTTTCGTACCACACTTGCGACCGGTGTCGTCGCCACGCTGGATCGCGGCGAAAGCGATCCTGAAGTACGCAAAGGGGTGGGAGACGGAGACGGCGTCTTCACTTTTGCATACATGCCGGTGG
>JAJDES010000090.1 GCA_029259675.1 Planctomycetota bacterium | reverse complement strand
CCGATGCCCTCGCGGTTGTTCAACGCGGGGCGATAATCCATTCCGATTCGCATGGGGCGGGCACGTTAGCAAGTCGCTGCGCCAAGTGAGCGCCGAAGGGGCGCTTTGCCCTAGACCGGGAGGGCGCGCGAGGCCAATACCCCGAGGGCGAATAGTGCCGGGGGTAGGAGCCAAGCGAGCGGCCATTTCCCAAGTGGGCTGGCGCCGAATCTGGCCAGGGCCAGGCCGGCGCCGACGGCGACGGTTAGTTCGGTGCAGAAAGTTGCGATGGCAGCGCCCTCGATGCCGAGTTGGGGAGTCAACCAAGCATTGCCGACAAGATTGACCAGCAGGCCCAGTGCGGCAACGGCGAGAACCGAACGGGTGTGGCCGGAAGCAATGAGACCCGAGAGGAAGGAGGCGCCGGCATAGATCGCGGCGACAGCGCCCAGGAGCCAGGCAAAGCTCGGGCCGCCACGCTCGAAGCCGAGGCCGAATATGAGTTCGAGCAAGCGCGCGCTGTGGGGCAGGATCAGGCCGCAGGCCAGCGAGGCCGCTGAGAACAGTGGGAGCGTCAGCTTGCCGACGGACTCGCCCAATTGACCTTTGTCATGGCGCCTCGACAGCCATGGCAATGCCGATAGGTGAGCGTACTGGGCGAACATGATGAAAAAAGCGAGCAGCCGAACACCCGAGTTGTAGACGCCGAGTTCTTCCTCTCCACACCATGCGCGAACGAAGAGATTGTCGACATAGAAGTAGGTCTGTTGGCAAATCGCGGCCACGCCCAGCGGCAGAGCGGCGGGAAGTATCGATGGAATCTTGGCGGTTGATTGCGGCAACGCGAGCAGATGCGGGCGCGCGGCGAAATGCAGCATCAAGTTGGCGGTAGCGCTGCCCACGGCAGTCGCGAAAAGGAAAATTGCGGCGCTTTGGACATTCAGCCGCAGGCACAAAAGTGCCAAGCCCAGGCGCAGGGTGCTGGCAATGGCGCGTGCGACAACGGGAACTCCCCAGGAAATGCGACGCTTGAATACCGTGGCCGAGAGTTCGAGCGCGTGGGTGAAGGGATAGATCGCCGCCGCCAGGATCCAGCCGGGGCCCTCCGGAGCTTCGATTGTCATCCACAGGCACAAGCCGAGGAAGCCGATTGAACTCGTTACAAGGCGCGCGCGCCGGGCCTGGCGCAAAACGGGCGCGACTAGGCTGGAGTCGGAGGCGCTGCGTTCGACGGCCACGGCGCCGGTGCCAAAATCGCTGAGGCTGTCCAGCAGCGCAAAGATGGCCAGCAAGAACGTGAAGCGCCCGAATTCCGCCGGCTGCAGGTGGCGCGCGAGCAAGGCCAGAATGATGAAGGTGCAACCGGAGCCCCACACGCGACCGCCGACCTGCAACAGGGTCGCTTTCCAAACCCGCTTGGGGACGGCTTGCCCGTCAAGGGATGTGTCAAGTTCGGCGGGGGTGGGCAAGGTGCAAGTTACATTAGCCCGCACGGTGTGAGAGATCTCGTTCGACCCGCGTGGAATTCCATTCGGCTGCGAGTTCCGGCCTGGGCAGGATTGGATGCTCCCCGGTTGGGGCCCACGGCAAGCGGCAGTAGCGAGGCCAAAGCCGGCGCGAATCGGCGCGTTGGCGCAATCCGCTGCATTTGGCGAAGGGTTTTTGTTGCGCTGTTATCGCCCGGCTGTGCTCCAACACGAATCCCAAGCGCACGCTGCTCGCGTTGAGCTCTGAGGTGCTCAAACGCGAAATTACCGATCGCAAGCGCTCGATCCGTATCGAAGCTCCGAATGTGTTCATTCGCGCTCGTGTCGACGCGCGACGGCCGAGTCAACCCCGGAGCCTGCGGTTCAGGCTTTTGCCGTCAATTGTGATTCAAAAGTCTCAACCACAACCGCAGTGAAGTCATCGGTCGAAAGCTTGCCCCCGAGATCCGCTGTCTTGCTCCCAGAGGCGATGGCGGACTTGATGGACTTGCGCATTTGCTTCGAAATTTCGACTTCGCCCAGGTGGCGCAGCATCGAAGCGAAGGCGAGCAGTGCCGCCGTGGGGTTGCAAATGTTGCGACCCGCGATGTCGGGTGCGCTGCCACCTGAGGGGTCGAACATGGCCAATCGAATCTCACCCTCATCGTTGAACGAGTAAGAAGCGCTGTCGCCCAGACCGATCGATCCAATGAGTCCGCAGGCCATGTCGGAAAGGAAATCACCGTACTCGTTGGGGCAGACAATGACGCGGTAGCGATCGGGATGCAGGATCACACCCGCCAGAAGGGCGTCGAAGAGTTCTCGCCGATAGGGGATGCCGGGGTAGTGGTTGGAGATGCTCTCAACCGATTCTTCGAAGAGGCCGTCGGCTTCGCGTTGAATGGTGTACTTGCTGGTGGAAACGACGCTGGCGCCGAGCGCGCTGGCGAGTCGGAAAGCGAAGCGTCCGGCGTGCAGGCTGGGCGTGCGCTCAATCACGCGCAGGGAAACGGCCGATTCGTTGCCGATGCGCCGGCCGCGATCCATATACGTTCCACCGGTGGCGACGCGTACGACGTCGATGTCGAGCGAGCGTTTGAAATTGGTCTTGACGCCTTCGAAGCTCATCACCGGGCGGTGAATGACGGCGAAGTTGCAGCGCTCGCGCAAAATGCGATTGGGGCTCTCTGTTTCCGTCGCGGTGGGATACTTGATGGCGACGCCCAAGCGCTCCATGGCGCTCATGGTTTCGTCGTAGACGACCGGCCCGCGCGCGTTGCGAGTTTCGAGCGAGAGGTCGACTTGCTCGAAGTCGATTGCAAAGGGCAGGCTTGCCGCGAGGGTATGGACGCTGCGCGAGAGTTCAGCAGAGATGCCGTCTCCGAGCATTTCGAGCACGTGGTAGGTCTTCATGGGAGCGTTGGGTGATCTGCGGGCCGGCGCCCACTCTCGGGCGGGGCGGCCGATTGGACCGGGGCGCGCGGGCCTTGGTGAAAATTCGGAGGGTTGAGCCCAAGTCGCGATCTAAGCGGGGCAGCCGGGCGAGATCACAGCTGGTGGCCCTGGGGGGCTCAGGGGGCCCACAAGGCGGGTCTGAACTCGAGTGCTGTGGATATGCCGGGTCCGAGGGCAAGTTTCGGGGGCCCGGATCGATTTTGGGGGCAACTAGGGTAGCGATGAGATGCGATCCTCGCATCAAGCTCCTCCCGGCGGTGACCGAATCAGCTTGCCCCGCTATTCTCAGAGACCCTCCGCCCCGCCCCTGACCATGCTGATTAATCCTAATTCTTTCGACAATTCGCGTTCGGTTCGCGCTTGCTCCGGCCAGGGCAACGCGCTTTTGGTGGGCATGATCGCCCTCTTCGGGATCGTGGCCGGTCTGATTTTCTTCCTCGTCAGCGGGGAGGACCAAAATGCACCGCGCGGGGTCGTCTCTGTTGGAGACATCCAGCAGCGGGCAAATGCGCCGGTCGTGCCCGAGGACGTGCGGGACATTGCGCGCGAAGAAGTGGCGGCGAGCGCTGGGAATTCCGCCAGCACGGTGCTTTGGCCGTTGCGGATAGAGCTGGATCTTGAGCAGGCCGGCTACCTTCCACAAACCATCGATGTCGAGCCCATGGGCTCCGGCGGTCATGCCCGCATGGCCGGCACCATCGCGGGCAACGCTGGAAGGCCGTTGCAGGCGGAAGTGCGTTTCGTGGAAGGTGCCAATCGCGGTCGCGTGCTTTACTGCGACAGCGAGGGCAGTTTCGGTGCCAACGATCTCTACCCTGGCATCGCCATTGTTGAGGTGAAAGCACTGGGTAGTTTCGGTTCAAGGCGCGAGGTGATTTTGCGCCAGAACCAAGAAACGCTGCTGAACTTGGGCTACGGAAGATTGGGCGCGATGCACGGTCAGGTGCTCAATTATGCCGGTGAACCGATTGAGGGCGCCAAGGTGCGCGTGGATGGTCGTCTGGGGTATTCGGACGAGGAGGGTTGGTTCTTCATCAATCAGTTGGCCAGCGACTACGCCTTGCTGGAGATTGAGAAAGAAGGCTACTGCGCACTGCGCGGAACGGTCGGCATCACGGCAGGGCACACGATCGAGCGCGGTCGCTTGACCTATCGCTTGGACTCGACAGCGTCGCTCGACATCACACTTAGCGGAGTTGTCGGTGCGAAAGA
>JAJDES010000089.1 GCA_029259675.1 Planctomycetota bacterium | reverse complement strand
TAAAGAAGTCCCGTGGGCAACTGAAGCTACTATCGAATCATCTGCTGGAAGCCCAAGAGAAGGAGCGGCAAAGCCTATCGCGCGATCTTCACGATGAGTTGGGGCAGATTGCGACTGTGGTCACCATCAATCTAAAGCAAGCTCAATTGCATCCGGAGCGGCGCGATAGCTTGCTGCAGAAGGCGCTCGATGATGTTGAACAAATGCTCGCGGGGATGCGGAAGATTTCCACCAAGCTACGCACTTCCTTACTCGATGATCTCGGCCTCAAAGATGCGTTGTTGGAGCATTGCGAGGCATTCGCGCATCAAGCGAAACTCAAGTTGAATCTAACGGTCAACTTGAAAGATTCGCACATACTCCCGGGGGCTGATATTCACATCTTTCGCATCGTGCAAGAATCTCTAAACAACGTTTTGCGCCATGCAGTCGCGTTCTCTGTGACTATTCATGTGGAGAGCACGGAGATGGGGGTTTCGATAAAAGTGAGCGATGATGGGGCGGGTTTCGATGCCAATAAGTCGCAAGTGGGATCGCTCGGGATTGAGGGGATGCGTGAGCGCGTAGATTTGTTGGGTGGGCAATTTGAGATCCATTCGGAGCTAGGCAAGGGAACCACCGTCGAGGCCTGGATCCCGACTGAGAGGGCGAAGCAAGAGGAGGGCGTGTTTTGAAAGAGGCTCCCATTAAAGTGGCTCTAATTGATGATCACGCAATGGTGCGTGAGGCTTTGGCCTCTGTCTTGAACGCATCGGGTGCGATTGAAATAGCGGCCCAGGGCGGGAGTACCCAAGACGCTTTGCGCATCGTGCGCGAGTTTGAACCGGATGTCCTGGTGCTCGACTACAACATGCCCGGTGGGGGAGCCTTACCTGTGCTTGAGGCCTTGCGAAGCTTGCGTTCAGTGGTGCGCGTGCTCGTGCTGACCGTACATGATAGTTGGCACTACGCCGTGCGTGTGCTTGAGGCAGGAGCCAACGGATTCATGATTAAGGCTTCAGCAGTGGAGGAGTTGCAGGAAGCCATTCAGCGCATTTCAGGCGGAGAAATTTACATCACACCGAATGTCTCCCATAAAGTGCTCGATCATCTGAGACGTCCACGCGTCGGTCGCACCGGCGTCTCCTCCCTTTCGCAACGCGAGTTTGAAGTCCTTTGCGCCTTGGGCGAGGGCATGGGCATCAAGGACGCCGCCTCCAAACTTAACATCAGCATCAGCGCCGCCTCGACCTACCGCACGCGCGTACTAAAAAAGCTGAATTTGGAGTCCACAAACGAACTCATTCGCTTCGTAATCGAACACAGCATCGTTGATTGAAAGGGGAGCTCGAGGGGGCTCTGGCGACTGCGTTACGTGAGCGGCGGTGGGAGTTACGGAAGCGTAACGCTGTACATGTGGTTCTTGGGCGGTCTTGATCGATAACCCCCCGAACTGGCAAGTGGCCCCGTGGACGAGAATCGTGGCACGTTCATTGCTAATGATTTTTGAATTGGACGAGCTGTCTCGTCTCCATCCGACGCCTTTCGGTGGTTTCACCGACTCCGAATTCTCCCGCCTGAATTGAGATGCTAAATCACGCATGCACAGCCGGTCTGATCGTCCTTTCGCTCGCCGGCTGCCAGTCGCCTAACGGGGACAGCCTCACCCAAGGGCCCCTTGCTCCGGAGCTGGATACTGCCCCTGCTTCACTGTTTCAATTGGAGCGCATTACGACCGCAGTGCCGTGGCCCCGGGGTGTGCGGTACGTTGACGGAGAGTTGTTCACGCTCGCACGCGGTGTGCACCGCAGTGCGGGAGGGCCGCAAGCGGACATTGAGGATTTGGCTGGATCGATCTTTGTAATCGATCCGAACATTTCCGAGCCAGTAACTGCGGGTGAGCCCGTCGGAGCGGCTATCCGCAACAACGCGAAACTCATCGCCGCGCCCACCAGTCCTCCCTTTCGAATTTGGGATCGTAGGATGCCGGCGACTGAAGACGTCTATACGGATCGTCCCTATTGCATGCTGGTGTACGACGAAAAGTCGACCAACTTTTTTGTTTGCGGCTACAGCGGGATCGATTTGCCCAAGGCGCCTAAATTCCGCAAGAACGCAACGGATTCCATTCATCGCTACGACCCTCGAGTCGGCCGATGGATGACCGTAGAAGCGCACGACCCTGCGGTCGTTCCCACTGAGGAGTTGACCTACGACGTTGATTCGAGGTTTTATCCCCATCACGATCCCGCGCTAAACGCTCCTCCGCACGGCCTCGTCAATGGTCCCTGTGGTGCGGTGGTCGCGGGCAACTACCTATACGTCGGAGCTAAAGACAACACGGCGCTCGCGCAGTACGAACTGACCGAAATCCGTAAGAACCCGGACGCGCCCGCTCCCCCGGCAAAATTCATCTTCGAAGGCACTGCCGGCAATGCCTACATCGACGTTGAGGGAAGAGGGCGCACGGCCGTCAATGGAACTTGCGCCCTAGCCGTGAATGACGGATACCTTTATGTCGCGTTTCGGACCACATCCCAAATCTTGCGCATCCCCCTTGCGGAGGACGGGGGCATATCGGGTCCCCTTCGCGCGCAATGCGTTGCTCAGTTCCCCGAATACAACCCGGAAACGGGTGGGGGCAGCGCCAACATTTACGACATGACCTTCGATGCCGAAGGGCGGCTTTATGTTTCCCCCGGTTACGACGGCGCTGTTTACCGATTCAAGCCCGACCCCAAACGCATCTACGATGCACGAAGCGTCGAATATACGCCGTACGTGGATCTGAAAGCGCTAGTCGGGGCCAAGAAGTCAGGCAACATCTGTCTGGATGATGCGGGCAATCTATACATTTGCTCGGGGCAAGATGTGACGCCCGACGCCAATACGCGCGGCGTTATTTATCGTGTGCGCCCGCTGGGCCAGCTGCACCTCGAAACTCCATTGGGCTCCAACCTGTGAATCGACAAAGCGGCTTTGTTCGTATCCTCGTTTGTCACTTGGGCATCAAGGGAGTCGCACAATGTGGCTAAGCGGGCAGTTCGGTTGGAGGCCATTGCAAGCGGCAGCGGCTCTCTTCATGTTCGGCGTTCTCGCCCGCGCGCCGTTTTTCGCCCAGAACCCCTCGCCCCACGACCCCTCGCAGGGTGAAGTAGCCTTACCAGCGAAGGAGGGTTGGGAGGCGCGGCTTGTCTTGGACAACGAAGGAATCGGCGTGTGGACCGTCAAGACCTTTCAGGTCTTTGACCAGTATGCAGCACCCGAAATCGTTGCCCTCGACGACGAGGGTCGCTGCATCGTCTTGGTCTCCTACAGCGGCAAATGGACTCCATTCCCCCGAGTGCACGACGGAGCTTGGTTGGGAGGACTGGCCCATGGCGATATTGATCCCCGCATCACTGGAGCAGAGACATACACGGGCGGTAAGAACGGGAATTTGTACCAGTTGGTGCCTTACTCGCACGGAGCCTTGGATGCGCGCCTGATTGCTCACCTTCCCGGCAAGGAGATCCATACCGTTCTCGCTGGAGAGTTCGATCCATCGAACAAGTGCCGCGAGGTCTTGTTGCTTACTAACCCTGGTGGGTTGTATTCGGTCACCCCAACCGGAGCCGACGGGCAATTCAAGACAACAGCCCTCGGCGATCTGTCCGGGAGAATTCGAGATGCCGCCCTACTTCCTCCAAAAGGAGCGAGAAAGCAAGAGCGCGTTGTGACCGTGAGTCGCGATGGGCGGCTCTGCTTGTTGGAGTTGGGACCGGCAGGTGCCCTTTGGACTGTCATCCACAACGAGAACATGGGGATGGGGCGAGTGGCCCACAGCTCCGGGAAGGACGGCACCGTGCTCTTCGTCACGCTGGATGACGGCCGCGTTCTGCGTCTTACGGAGAACGCCGATACTTGGGTGTCCGAGACTATTTTCGCCGGTCCACAGGGGCTGCGAGGCATCGTTTCCGGTAAGTTTCATCAGGATCCAACCGTAGAGACGATCGCTGTTTTCGGGTACTCGGGAAGGGTCCAGCTCCTTGCGCGGGATTCGTCGGGCGCATGGGAAGTCGAAACGATTTTTGAAGATCTGGACCGGGGCCATTGGCTGTCAGTTGCCGAACTGGATGGACGCAACACAACGGATGAGATCATTGGATCCGGTTACAGCGGTAGGGTCTTTCAGTTGTCGCGTCCCCCTGGCTATGGGCTCCCAGGGACGGCAATCGACACGGAGGTAGAGGTTACTTCCGCGGGTGGCCCAGGGAGCAGTGTTGCTCGAGATGGGGTTGACTTGGATCTACCGGATCCAAGCCCTGAATGCGATCTTGGAGGCCAAGACTCAAGTTCGGATGCAGCACCTGAAGTCAGGGAACAAAGCGCCGATTCGAACTAAGAAGACTGTGGGGTTCTGGGCGAATAAAAATTAGTAGGTTTGCCCGGCCAAGGAATCTTCGGTCGCATTGGGGGGGCTTGGTCCGCGAAAGCTCTTGCGGATATGCTGTGCGACATGCAGTTAGCGCACACCATGATTCGGGTTCGGGATTTGGACGCCACAATTGAGTTCTATACGCAGTTCCTTGGTTTGAAGGAGACGCGGCGCAGCTCGATCGGTGATGAGGCAACTTTGGTCTTCTTGAGTGATGAGAGCGAGAGCTACTTCATCGAGTTGACCTACAATCACGACGGACGCGATTACGAATTGGGCAATCAATTCGGCCACTTGGCTTTCACCGTCGACGACTTGGACGCCGTTGTCGCCGATGTGGAGCGACGCGACTGGTGGTTTCGGCGCAGCAAGCCGACATCCTCCTCGCAGTACATCTTCGTCAAAGACCCCAATGGCTATGACATTGAGATCCTGCAGCGGCGCTGACCTTTTTTGACTTGCGTCAGCTGAGGCGAAGGTTCACACACCGGTGCGAGGGGCCGGAGCCCGCCGCAGATCGTTGGGGCGAAGGTGGACAGCGCAGGGTTGCGCTTAATGTCGCGCCCGCCCCCGATCCGCTGTGATGATTTACTGACTCGCGCTCGAATCCGTAGCGGGATCCGCCGCGATGCCTTTGAAGTCCACCTCGATGAACTCTTCCAGCGGGTGCCCGGTCAGGATCATGAGCACGCC
>JAJDES010000088.1 GCA_029259675.1 Planctomycetota bacterium | reverse complement strand
ATGGTGGGCCAAGCGTGATGAACCCCATGATAGTTGTGACAAAGCATGAACGGATTCAGCCAACCGATGGGGAAGATGCGCGTGTCCCGATATCGTTCGGCCGGCAATTCTCGGTGGGGAAGCACATTCACGTACCAAGCGTGGATCCACATGGCGACACCCTTCGGCAGTATCCAAGCCCACAAAAGAACCCACGTATGGCCGCTGACAACGAGCGCAATCATCGCGGCCAAAGCGACCATCAAAATGGCGCGATCCGCCCAAGCTTCCCAAGCCGGCGGCTTTGATTCGGAGACGATTCGCTTGGCCTCGCGCACCCCCGCCGGATAGCGCAGCGGCAGGCTCCAAATCGGCTTGGCGGCAAACCACCAATCGGGATCGCGCTGGGGGTCGTTGGCGAACTCGTGGTGCAGGAGATGGTCGCGGCGGATGAAGAAATAGGGAATCAAGGCTGGAAAGCCGCCGAGAATGCCCGTTGCGGTGTTGACCCAACTCGATTTGGAGACCGTGCCGTGCACGGCTTCATGCCAGATCGTGAAACTCAAGTTCAGGCAAGCTGCCGCCACGATTAAGTGCAATACACCGGCTCCAAGGCCCATGCTCGTTCGCGAAAGAGCCCAGCAAAGATTGGCCCCCAACCCGGCCCACATGGCCAGCAAGAGGCCGAGCGTCGGCCAATCCGTCCCAGGGTGGGCGAAAATTCGATTGCGCTCTTGTTCGGCGGTCAGCATGGGATGGGCAAGTGCGTCAAGCGTCTCCGTAAACCTAACAACGGGCGCGCCGACCTGATCCAGGCCAGTCTACCCTGAGCCGGGCGCGCCCAACGACCGCGGCTCCGCTCAAGTTGCACATCCAGCGCTCCCCCTGCCCCGCGCCCTTGCATCTGGAGCAGCAAAGCTCGGCGCGCGTTGGGAACCCAAACTGAGGCCTGGCCCAGCATTGACCTCTGCATCGGGCCGGCCATGGCTTGAGTCCGCCGCCCTCGGAACGCCCGCTTCCGAGTCGTCCCCGGAGCCTCGGCCCCAAAGCAATGCGAGATCGGCGTTGCGCGGCGGAGCTTCCTCCGCAATCCTCGCGGGGTGGAATTCCCGGATAAGCAAGGGGCCGGAGATCTGGCCCTGGTTATGAGCGGCGGTGGAGCGCGCGCCGCCTATCAAGTCGGCTGCCTGCGCTACGTGCTCAAGCAGCACCCCAATTTTGGGCCGGCGATCCTGACCGGCGTTTCGGCAGGAGCCATTAATACGGCACACCTCGCAAACTTCCCCGGCAGCCCCGCCGACGCCGTCGAATCCCTGGCCGAGCTTTGGTGCAAGTTGAACATCGAGGATGTGTTTCACACGGGCTTGCTCGCCCTTGGGAAACGAGCTGCGTACTGGGGCTCGCGGCTGGCCTTTGGCGGACACCACATTTTCCCTCAAATGCGCGGGATGGTGGATACCCACCCGCTCCGATCCCTGTTGATGAGAGTGCTCGATGCACCCGATGGTCGGCTCGCTGGGATTGAAAAAAAACTTGCCCAGGGACAATTGAAGGCCGTGGCCTTAACCACCTCGAGCTATTCGACAGGCCGGTCCGTCACCTGGGTGCAGGGCAGTGGCGTCGGCTCTTGGCGCCGCGCCCATCGCGAAAGCCAAGCCTGCAAGTTGCACGTGGACCACATCATGGCCTCGTCCGCCCTACCTTTGCTCTTTCCCGCCATTCAAGTTCAGGGCAGGTGGTACGGAGATGGCGGCATTCGGCTTTCCGCTCCGCTTTCGCCGGCAGTGAGGTTGGGAGCCTCACGCATTTTGGCCGTATCGACCCGCCACCGATCCGGCGATGAAGCGGTGGATCGCTGCTACATAGACGCCTACCCCCCGCCGGCTCAGGTGGCGGGCAACTTGCTCAACGCAGTCTTCTTGGATTTGCTTGAAGCTGATTCCTTGCGAATGCAACGCATCAATCAATTGCTCGAGCATGTTCCCGGCCATTGCTTGGACGATTTGCGTCCCGTGCAACTGGTCGTGCTGCGCCCCTCGCAAGACTTGGGAACCCTGGCCAATGACTTCGAGGTTCGATTGCCCGGGGCCCTGCGCTTTTTGACGCGCGGCCTCGGCACCCGTGAGACGCGCAGCAACGACCTATTGAGCTTGCTCATGTTCCAGCCCGACTACTTGGCCGCTTTGGTCGAGTTGGGCGAGAGAGACGCCGAGCAGCGCGGGCCTGAACTCGAAGCCCTCTTGCAAGATTGATCCGGGCGGGGCCGGGAAGCGGCCCATGTTCATCCGGCATTCCCTTCGGCCGGGTTGGATTGCGACCCCCAAGGCCCGGAATCGAGCGCAATGGTGTGATTTGCGTTAGAACTGCGCCACGTTTTTCGATTGCCTGCGCACGACCTCACTCCATGAATTCAGACCAATTCCCCACCCGACGTGCGCGACTCTGCCTGGGAGTCGCGCTCACCACCCTCGGCCTTTGTTCGGCACCGGTTTTTGGCGCGGTCACCCATGCGCCGAATTTGAGCGCGCGCTCCACTGCGTTCGATTCGAGCGAACCGGAAAATGAGGCTTTGGATCCGATTTTGGAGCTGCACAACCACGCGGCCCTGGAAGCCGCCATTTCCAAACTTGAGCGCGAGCACGGGGACTTGGTTGCGCGCATCGAACTTGGAAAATCGCGCGAAGGGCGCGCCATCAGTGCCCTGCGACTCGCCGCGGGGGAAATCGAAGCGGGCCGGCCGGCGATATTGATGGTGGCCAACCTGGAGGGCAGCGACCTTTTTGACAGCAGCTTGGCCCTTCACCATGCAATCAAGCTGGCTGAGATGTACGGCGACGAAGAACGCGCGACGGCTCTTTTGAATGAAGTCACCGTGTACATCATCCCGCGCGCCAATCCCGATGCCGCCGAAGCTCGCTTTGCAACTCCGCTGTACGAGCGCATCACCGGCGGCCACGGGCGCGACACCGATCGCGATGGACGCAACGGCGAAGACGGCCCGGCGGATATCGACGGCGACGGTCGCATCCTCTGGATGCGCGTTCCCGATTCCGAGGGCACATGGATTGCGGACCCGACCGATGCGCGCGCGTTGAAGGAAGCTGACAGGACGGCTGACGAGCGCGGCATTTGGAAACTCATGCCCGAAGGTCGCGATTTTGACGGCGATAAGGAGATCGCCGAAGACCCGCCCCACGACACGCGCGTCAATCGCAACTTCTCGGCCGGTTGGATCGAACACGATGCCGAGTACGGACTCTTTCCGACAGATGAGCCCGAAGTTCGCGCCTTGGCCGACTTCGTCTTGGCCCATCGCGACATCGCTTTGGTGCTTTGCACGGGAGCACCGGACACCTTGCTCGCCAAGCGCAAAACCGTCGCTGACGACGCTCGCTCGGTCAAGCGCGTGCCGCTCGATGGAACCTTCAAATCCGATGATGCTTTGCTCCAACGCATCGCGGACGACTACAAGAAAGCACTGGACGGCGCCCCCACCGGAGCCGATCACACACCCGGAACGTTCCAACGCTGGTGCTACGACGAGCGCGGGCTCCTGGTCATCAGCACGGTCCTGTGGGAAATGCCCAAGGGCTTTGAAGCGCCGGAAGATGAAGATGCTCCGGAGTCAGATTCAACTGATGTTGACTCCGAAGAACATCGCGACGAGCACTCTGACGCCCGTAACACCGGCGCACTCGGTTACATTGACGATGAGCCGCAAGACCTGAAACCCACCGGCGACCTTGACGCTGATAGCGAGGCGGATACCGATTCGGACGAGTCGGCTTCGGACGAGGGCAACGAAGCGACGCACACGGACGCTGAAGGTAACGAAGAAGAGGACAAGCCCGAGCCCACTGACGATGCAGAGCGTTTGAATTGGATCGACGGCAGCGGTGAAACCTGGCGCTTCGCGGATTGGACTACGTTCGAACACCCGGACTTGGGAACCGTTGAGATCGGTGGTTTCACACCCTACGCGCGCAACGAACCACCCGAGCTCGAACGCGCGAAGCTTGCCACGGGGCACTTCGAGTTCCTGTTGGGGCTGGGCTCCAAACTGGCCAAAGTCGAGCTTTTCGAATGTTCCGCCGAGGACCTCGGTGGCGAACTCTGGCGCATCAAAGTTGTCGTTCGCAACGACCGCATGCTGCCCTTGCTCACGCAAGCGGGCAAACGCACGCGCACGAGTCGAGCAGCGCGCTTGCAACTCGATGCGGGTGATGCACAGCTGCTGGCCGGGCCCAAGCAGGTTCAAATTCGCGATCTGGACGGGAATGGCGGCCGTAATGAAACGACCTGGTTGGTGCGAGCCAAGAATCTCGATGGAGTTCAAGCAATCTTGGTCAGCGATCACGCGGGCAGCGATCAAAGCACTGTGGAGGTGAAGCAATGAGACGATTGACACACTGGAAGTTGCTTGCACTAAGCGCCATCACATTCTTCAGCGCGCCCTCACTCGGCGCACAAGACGATGAAGGCTTCGGCCTAATTGCGGGAGGAAGTCCCAAGGTCGAAATCGCCTGGAACCGGTTGTACGACCACGCCGGCTTGCAGGGCTTGATGGATCGACTGGCCGAGGCCTGGCCGGGCTTCATCACATCCGAAGCCATCGGCACCAGCATCGGCGGTCGCGAGATGCGCGTGTACACCGTGAGCAGCCCCGGCACACCAGCAGACCAAAAGCCCGCGATGTGGGTTGAAGGCAATGTGCACGGCAACGAGACCCAGGGCGGCGAAGCGGTCGTTTACCTCGCCTGGTACCTGCTCGAAAATTACTCCACCAGCGACGCAGCCAAGGAACTGCTCGATCGCTCCACGCTTTACTTGCTGCCTTCGGTCAATCCCGATGGGCGCGACAGCTGGTTGCAGGATGCCCACAATGCTCATTCCTCCCGCACAGGAGTCTCCCCCATCGACAACGATGGCGACGGGCTCTTCGACGAGGATGCGCCTGACGACTTGGACGGCGACGGCAACATCGTGCAAATGCGCAAGCACTTGCCCGGCGAAGGCACGCACCGCTTGAACGCCGACGATCCGCGCATCCTCGAGCGCGTGCCCGCCAACGACAACGGAATCCGCGGCGATTGGGTCTACCTGGGATCGGAAGGCATCGATAATGATGGCGACGGTCGCATCAACGAAGACGGAGTGGGCGGCTACGACATGAATCGCTCCTGGCCTTCACTTTGGAAGCCGGGACATGTGCAATACGGAGCGGGCGATTACCCGCTCTACTGGCCCGAGACGCGCGGCATTGCGACCTTTCTATATGCGCACCCCAACGTGGCCGCCGTGCAATCCTTCCACAATTCGGGTGGCATGATCCTGCGTGGTCCCGGTGCCGAAGTATTCGGTTCCTACCCGCGCGCGGACTTGGCCGTTTACGACGAGCTGGGTAAGGACGGCGAGAAGATGCTGCCCTTTTACCGCTACATGATTATTTGGAAGGATTTGTACTCGGTCTTCGGCGGCTTCGTGACGTGGACCTACGAAGGTCTGGGCATCATCAGCTTCACCAACGAGCTGTGGACCGGCGAGCGCAACAGCCCCGATTCCAGACTTTCGCAGTCCACACGGGACAGACTCTTCTTTGACGACCACTTGATGCTCGGACGCGGTTTTGTTGATTGGCATGAAGTGGAGCACCCGCTCTACGGCACCATCGAAGTCGGCGGCTTCAAGAAAGACGTGGGCCGCGTGCCGCCCTCCTTCCTTTTGGAAGAAGAGCTGCACCGCAACGCACTCTTCTGCGTGCGACACGCGCGCGCCATGCCGGAAGTTTCGATTGGTGAGCCGAGCTTCGAAGATCTGGGCGACGGCTTGACTGCCATCGACGTGCTCTTTGAAAACTCCCGCGCCATTCCGACCCGCACGGCGCTAGCTGCCAAAAAAGGAATCGGCAAGCCCGATCAGTTTCGGATCGAAGGCTCCGGGCTGGAGGTTTTGGCCGGAGGCTTTCGCTCCAGCCGCTGGCGACCGGAGCAAATCGACTTGGCCGAAGTCGAACCCGCCCGACTCCTGCGCGACGGGGGCATCCCCGGACGCGACTTTGTACGCGTGCGCTGGTTTGTTCGCGGAAGCGGCAAATTCCAACTGCAATGGATCGGCGAGAAAGGCATCGACGTCACGCAGGAATTCGAGTTGCCCTAAGCCGGACCGACCGCAAGTCGCAGATGCATCAACAACAAGCTCCGGAATTACCCCTGCGGAATCGGCTTCGACAACGAATGAGGCCGGCACCAATCGGCGTTGCCTTTGGACTCGCCTTGGTTCTTGCAGCATGTCTTCCCGCTTGCTCGGATTCGGCCCCGAACTCTCCGCCCGAGAAGCCTACATCCACCCCCTCGCAATCCCGGGCCGGCCTGGGCGATGTCTCCGTGACAATCGAGAAGGGAGCCGCGATGGAGTCCATGGATGAGGGCTCGACAGCGGACCAAGCATCCGCTCCGATCTTGGAAAAATCCGTCCAAGTGGGCGCCGCAAAGATCCACTACCTCGAAGCCGGCCCGCGACTGGGCGTGCCGGTCGTTTTCATGCACGGCAGTCGCTTCCAAGCGGAAACGTGGCGTGAATTGGGCACCTTGCAACTGGTGGCGGCCCGCGGTCTGCGCGCAATTGCCTTTGATTTACCTGGCGGGGAAGGAAAAAGCCCGGCGGCCGAATTTTCGATTGAGCAACTCGTTGCACAGTTTTGCGCTGCACTGGCCCTGCAACGCCCCATCATCGTTTCGCCTTCGATGAGCGGGCGCTTGGCGCTGCCGGCCATCACGCGCAACCCGGAGAGATTTCGAGCCTGGGTACCGATCGCGCCCGCCGGCATGGAGGCTTTCCTCGAGCCCCTCTCCGAACTGGCCATTCCGACCCTCATTGTTTGGGGTGAAAAGGACCGCGTATTCCCCGTGGAGGGCGCGCGGAAATTGGCATCGCGCCTTGTCCGCTCCGAAAGTCTGATTCTCAAGGGAGCCAGTCACACCTGCTACCTGGAGCAGCCAGAGACCTTTCACGAACGCTTGCTGGAGTTTCTGACCGAAATCGAATGAGGCTCCGAGTAGGGACGGGATTTGAGCGCAGGAGTTGCCCCGAGCGCTGCCCCGAGTTCCCCTCGCGCCGCACAACATCGAGCTGTGCGCGAGTCGATGCGCGAACTGAGCCCGGGCCCGGCTAGAATGCCGGCCGGGACTCCGTCCCCAAGTCTCAATCATGGCCGATTCAAGTTCGACTCCAGGCGAGCCCTTACCGACGGAACACAGTGCCGGCGAGGACGCCCCGAACCCTTCCATGGAGGAGTTCACGACCTTCCTGAAACGGCGTCGCGAAGGGTCCAAACAGAGCTTTGAAGACTATTGCCGCCTGCGGCCGCAATTGGCGGATGAACTCCGCAAGTTGCACGCCGACTGGCGCCGCATGTCGGACCTTTACGAACGGCTCGGGGGCAGCTCCCCTCTGAGCGAGCAGCTGCGCCGGGCCTACGGCGAGGAAGTGGACCCGGCGATTTCCCTGGGTCCGGATCTTTCCTCAGAGGATTCGACCCACATCATGCGCCGTTTGGGAGCCCACGGGCGCAACCAGCGTGGCTACGAGTCGCGCGGTCTTGTGGCCCGCGGCGGCATGGGCGCCATCCTGCGCGTTTGGGACGAAGACCTGCGGCGCACCTTGGCCATGAAAGTCGTTTTGGGCCGGGACGAAGAGATTGGTGACGAAGGTCCGCCCAAGGTTGCGGACAACCAACTATCGCGCTTTCTGGAAGAAGCACAAATTACCGGTCAACTCGATCACCCCGGCATCGTGCCCGTGCACGATTTGGGCATCGGAGAGGACGGACGCGTCTTCTTCACCATGCCTTTGGTGCGGGGCAAAGATCTCAAACAAATCTTTGACCATGTACACGCGGGGGAAGAGGGTTGGACTGAAAGTCGAGCCCTGGGCGTGATGGTCAAGGTTTGCGAAGCCATGGCCTACGCCCATTCCAAAGGCGTCATCCATCGCGATCTCAAACCCGCGAATGTCATGGTCGGTCGCTTCGGCGAAACCTACGTCATGGATTGGGGCTTGGCCAAGGTCATGGGCCGCGAGGAGACGCAGGAGGTACGGCGCCAGGTCGATGTGAATTCCGCCATAAGCATCGTCAACACAGATCGGCGCGATAAGGCCAAGTCCAACCCCGACTCACCGTTAATTACGCTCGACGGAGACGTGGTGGGCACGCCGGCGTACATGGCGCCCGAGCAAGCCCAGGGCCGCAGCCAGGACATCGGTCCCGCGGCCGATGTTTATGCCGTGGGAGCCATGCTCTACCACCTCTTCACCGGCAACATCCCCTACAACGTCGAGGGCGCGAAAATCTCCCCTCAAACGGTGTTGAGTCGCGCCATTGACGGGCCTCCGAAACCCATAGAAGAGCAGACTAAGGCCGTGCCCATCGAGCTTGTCGCCATTTGTGAAAAGGCGATGGAACGAGCGATCGGTGAGCGCTACGACAACATGCTCGAGTTGGCGGAAGATTTGCGCGCCTTTCTTGAGGGCAAAGTCGTGCGAGCCTACGAACAGGGCGCCCTGGCCGAATTTCGCAAGTGGGTTACGCGCAACAAGATCGCAGCCTCCGGAATCGCGAGTTCCGTACTGATCGCCCTGGGCGGCTTGGGCATCTTTGCTTGGCAACAGTCAGAATCGAAAGCTGCACAGGAGGAGCTCAACAGCCAGTTGCGCAGCAACCAATCTGATCTTGAGCGCAGCAATGAGGAAATGACCGCGGCCCGCGACCGGGCCATGGTCAATCAGAACTTGGCCGAGACCGCTCGACTCGAAGCCGACGCCCAGGCGCAACTCGCCCGCCACCAAAGTTATGTGGCCAACCTGCGCGCCGCCGACCTATCCCTCAATCTCGATCGAGCTGGTGAAGCCAAGCAGCGCCTTTCCGTCTGCGAAGAGGAATTGCGCGGATTCGAGTGGCACCACTTGGCCCTGCGAGCGGATCCACAGGCGCTCTTGATGCGTCACCGCGAAGGGGTCACTTCCATCGACCTTTTGCCCAATGGCTCTTTGCTTTCGGCATCCAAGGACAGCACCGTTCGCGAGTGGGATTTGACGAGCGGCGAACCGCTCGCGATCTATCGCTTGGCCGAAGGCTATTCACTCCAAGCTTGGGGGGCTGTGGGCACCGAAGACGGAACTCGCATCTTGGGTCACACGGTGCCCAATCGGCTTTGGCTTTGGGACGCCGGCAACCAGGAACTGCTGCGCAGCGTGGCCGCGCACTCCTCTTGGTTGATCACCGACCTGGCCATTCGCCCGGGCGACGAACACTTCGTAACTTCTGGCATCGACAAGCAGATCCTATTGTGGGATTTCAAGGGACTGGAGCTTGAGGGCCGCGCCGGGACTCCCATCGCGCCCCTTTCCGATTCGGAAATCCCAAGCTGCCTCGCTTGGTCCCCGGACGGAACGACCCTGGCCACCGGTTTCCAGGACAGCGTGATTCGGATTTGGCCCATGGGCGCGGACAAGCTGAAGACCGAGTTGGTCGGACACTCGGGAGCCGTAAAATCTTTGGCCTACGACCCTGCCGGCAAACTTCTGGCCTCCGCAAGTGAAGACGCATCGGCGCGCATTTGGAACGTGGAAACGGAAGAGACGATTGTCATCCTCGCCGGTCACAGGCGCGCATTGAATTGCGTGGCCTTCAATGCGGACTCGACGCGGCTCGCCACGGGCTCCGATGACAGCACAGTCCGCGTGTGGGACGTGAGTTCGGGGCGCCAAATTCAAGTCATGCGCGGTTGCGAAGGTCCCGTGCGCGACGTGTGCTTCACCGTTGGCGGGGAGGAAGTCATCGGCGCTTCCGAGGACGGCAGCATTCGCCTGTGGTCCCTTTCGAATGACACCACCACCACCGACATCCCCGATCATCCGGGACTGGCCACTTCGCTCGATTTCCATCCCAATGGAAAGCAATTGGCAAGCGCATCGAGCGATTCGTCCGTTCGACTTTGGAACCTGCGCACCCGCCGCAGGGTTGCCGAATTAAAGGGACACGGCAAGGGTGTCACCGCCGTGCAATACTCGCCCGACGGCAAGCACTTGGCATCCTCTTCGCGCGATCGCAGCGTGATCGTTTGGGATACGGAGACCGGCCAGAGCTTGCTCAAGTTTCTAGAGCATGAACGCGAAGTCCGCGACGTGGCTTGGCGCCCCGACGGCAAGCAATTGGCCAGTTGCGGCAGCCGTGGTGACGTGTATCTCTTCGACCCCTTCAGCGGCGGCGACGTCGCGCTCCTGGCCGGACACAAAGGCAGCATCCACGCCTTGGATTATTCCGCCGACGGAAAGCGACTGGCCACTGCGGGTAGCGACAAAACCGCTCGAATCTGGAATCTTGAAAACGATCAAAGCCTGATTTTGTCCGGTCACGAAAGACCCGTCTACGACGTGGCCTTCAGCTCGGACAATCGCTTCGTCGCCACGGCCAGTGCGGACGGTTTGGCCATACTTTGGGATGCCGCCACCGGCGAACTGCTGTACCGCTTCGATCAACACGTCGACGACGTGCTCGCGCTCTGTTTCGATCGGGACAGCCGCCGCCTGGTCACGGTCGCTCAAAACGGCACGATCAGTATCATCGACTTATTCACGCGCGAATCCCTGCTGGTTCTAGACGAAAACGAAGCCTATTCAGGCATTGTCTTTTCACGCGACGGCAAGCGCCTGGCCTCGTCGCTAGCCAACGCCTCCGAACCGGGCAACTCGACCATCCGTGTCTGGGAGACGGAACACTACGAATAAAGAATCGCGACGCGGCGCGCGCAAATCTCGGACGGGGCAGCGAGTCGTGAGTTGACTACCGCATAGACCAGAGACTGGAATTCCCTGCTGTATTCCCAATGGTCACTTCACAGCCCAGCTCAAAATCCATTCCAAAGCGCAGCCCCCCACGTGCCCACACAACTCCCACTTCACACAGCACTCGCGCGGGCTGGGACACGCATCGTTTCGGCTGTGGGCCAGCGCCCGCGCTCAAGTCGCGGGAGACTTGCGCCCCTGTTGCTGGCCCTCGCAATGATTGGCGGAGGCGCGAGCGCCACGCCGGCCAAAGCACCCGTGTCGCGCGCAACCAAACCGGTTCTCGCACATGCCAATTCGCTGAGCGAAACACGCGCATACGTTGAGGACGAGCGAGTGCGTTTGGACATGCGCTGGCAAACACTTTCCTTGCTCGAGGCCCTGCCCCACTTGGACTCGAACTTCGACGGCAGGCTGGATAGGCGCGAGTGCCAGCTGGCCGAGGACTTGGTCGAAGATTACATCGCCAACACGCTCTTCGTTCGCATCGACGGAAGCGACGAGCCCGGCACGGGGGCGCGATTGGACGGAGAACTCCTGCGCTTCAAGACGGCCGAGTCTCTACCCGTTCTGCCCCAAGGTCCGCTGCCCGCGGCAGACGCTTCACTTCCGGGGGACCGGGATCGATCGCAATCGCAGACAGACGGCCCGGTGCCGGAAGCCTACTTGCTCGACTTGCCCCAGGAGCTCGAGCTGTCCTTGCAATTTCCCCTCAGCCGGTTGCCCACCAGGATCGCCTTCGAATTGCGCTTGTTTGAACTCACCTCACCCAACCACCGCGATTTGTTTACGCTCCATTTCGAAGGTCAACGTCCTGTAGATTGGGTCTTCGGCCCAGGCTCCTCGCACTTTGCGTTTGTGCCCGAAGCCCATCGCACACGCAAGGTGCTGACAAGTTTCGCGCGCATCGCAGCCCGCCTGGTCGCGCCGATTCACTTCGCGCTCGTCTTGCTGCTGCTCCTCGCAGCGCGAACTCGACGCGACACGACAAAGATCCTTTTCGCCGTGGGCTTGTCCGTCCTAGCTGCCGTGCTTTGGATTGCATGGGGCGGCCCCCTACCCGGGTCCAGGCTGCTGGAGTTGTCTTCTTTATTGGTCGTGGCCTTTGTTGCGCTTGAGAACCTGTTGCTGAAGACCCAGCGAGCCCTTGCGCCGGAGGCTTTCCTCTTCGGCGCCATCCAAAGCCTCTCCCAAGCGCCGAGCTTGCAATCCCTGCTAAGAAACGAACCGGAGAAATGGGTCGGCCTGTGCGGTTGGGCCGCCGGTCGCAGCTCGGTATTGATCTTGGCCGGCGTCCTCGTTGCGGTCCTGTTGTATGGGACCCCAGGGAAACGCGAGCCGAAAGCTGAATACGGAAGCACATGGGCCCACAGGTGGCTGGGCAAGCCCGCGGCACTGCTCCTCTCAGCCTGGGCTCTGTGGTCATTTGTCGATCGCGCTTGGTTTTGACCGGGCTGGGCGCCTTGGAATTCAATCGTTCGTTGATCGAAAGCGAGACCCGGTCTGCCCGCCCCGACTAGAATCCCTCTGCTAACCTGGGCAGCGCGCCCGCACCTGACCCATTGCGGTCCTGGCCCGGCCTCTGGCCCGCCCTCTGGCGCGCCACGATTCACCGCCATGCAGCACACACGAGAACAGCGACCGGCACTTGGGCTTTGGCTAGGGCTACTGAGCCTGGGCCTCGCCGGTTGCCAGCAAAAAGACACCGAGACCACCAAGACGGTCCCCTTGATCTTGATTGTTGTGGACACGCTGCGCGCCGATCAAATTCTCGATCCGGAAGATTCGGTCGCGACGCCCAATATCGACGCCCTTGCAAAGGACGGAGTTGCGTTTTCGCAAGCCTTTAGCCACGCGCCGATGACCATTCCGGCCCACACCTCGCTCTTCAGTTCGCAAAGTCCCGTTCAAACGGGAGTGCGAATTAATGGGCAAGACGTTCCGACGCACCTTCCGCTGGTGGCCGAGTACTTGCGCGATGCCGCGGGCTATCAAACCTTGGCCACGGTCAGCATGTGGACCTTGGGAAGCCCGCAAAGATTGTTCGGGATCGAACGCGGCTTTGATCAATACGACTGCGAGTTCTTCGGACTGTTGCCACCCGCGCCGGAAACAGAAAAGCGCTTGTTCCCCATGTTGGAAGGACTTTCGAATGAACAGCCTTTCTTCATGTTCGCGCACTATTCCGATCCGCACTTGCCCTACAACCCCCACGACCCCAAGGACAGGCGTTGGGCCGAGCTTCTGGTCGATGGTGAACTGCACTCGCGCTTCACCATTGCGCCCATGACGACTTGGGAGGGCCAATTGGAATTGAGTCCCGGCGAGCACCGCATTGAGCTGCTTGCGGACTATCCCTTTGCGCCCAAAATGTTTGAGCTGGACGGCAAAGTTTCCATCACACCCGACTTGGCCAAATCTAAGTTCGGCAGCACCACGCAGAATTTCCTCCACCTCGTTTCCAAGGCCGTCGTCTCAAAGACCGACGGGGCCGATGCGAACGACCCAGCAGCGGACGGACTTGTGACTTGCGGTCTCAAGCTCTGGATTCACGATGAACCGACACGCGCCGAAAAAAAGCTGCGCTACCCCGGAGAAGTTGAGTTTGCAGACCAATACGTTGGGCGCTTGATCGCTGAGTTGAAAGCGCGCGACCTCTACGAGAAGAGTTTGATCATTTTCACTTCCGACCACGGCGAGGCTTTGGGCGAGCACGATTGGTGGGGCCACAACGAGAATCTCTATGACGAGCTGCTGCACATTCCGCTAATCATCAAACCGCCGCTGGGCCATCCGTCGGCCGAGGGGCTGCGCGGCGAATCGAATTCATTGGTGAGGCATATTGATCTCGTGCCCACGGCGCTTTCCATCATGAAGCTTGATCCCTTGCCCGGCCAAACGGGTCGCGTCTTGGGTTCCGGTTTCGATCAAACACAGGAACCTCCACCGCTGCTGGCGGCAACTCGGCAACCCATCGCCAAACAAGATGTGGTCAGCTTGCGCAGCTCGGAATTCAAGCTGGTTTACTACCGCAAAGACCAGCGCTTCGAACTATTGGATTTGAAGCGGGATCCGCTCGAGTTAACGGATCTCATTCGATCCGATGATCACGGACTCGATAGTGAGCAATTGGGCGCCTGGAAAAACATGCTGCTCAAGCATGCAAATTCCTTAACGGAAATTGTCATTAGAGATCCTGAAGAGATAGAAGACTCTTTGAGGAATTTGGGCTACTCCGACAGCGAGCGAGAGCAAGAGCGAGAGCAAGAGGACTCGTGAGAGAACTCATGCAAAAGCGCAGCTTGGGACTGTGGGATGTCCTGATCGCGCTCAGCCTGATCGGCATCGCCGCCATCGTCTACAGCCTGGGCAGGCAAGAGCGTTACTACGGTGACGCGGCCTTGCTCCTGCACAACTACGCCCGCGATCGCGCGCTGTACCATCCGCTGCACCATGCCTTCGTAACGCTGTTCACCAGTGTCGGTGCCGATTTGCTCCTGGCCCTGCGGCTCGCAAGCAGCGTCCCTTCCGTACTCGCGGTCGGCGTTCTGTTCGCCGGCCTACGCCGCATGGGAGCGACCCAATTCGCGGCGACCTTTGCCACGCTCATGGCCGCTTGCGCCAGCAGCAGCTACTTTTTCTCAACAACGATTGAAGTCCACGCGCTCCAAATGTTGCTCGTGGCCCTGGCCCTGTTCTTTCTCTCGGGCCTACCCAAGTCATCACTCGGTCTGAGTCTCATCTCGGCCGGCACGGCCGCCGTTTGCCTGGCGGGCTCGCACCCGACCAGCATCCTGGCCCTGCCCGGCCTGGGCCTGATTTTTTGGTCGCGCATGCGCAAGGGCGGAGTCGAGGCACGCGTTCTCGTGCGCGTGTTTGCCGTCCTCGCATTGACATCCCTTTTGGCCGGTGCGCTCGTAATGCGCAACTACATGGCCTACAAAGGCATCGACCTGGCGGAGCTCTACGATTGGGCCAAGTGGGACCTCAGCCTCGCGCCCGGACGCAATTTGCCGATTCCGATCGTATTCCTTGAGAATCAATTCGTTC
>JAJDES010000087.1 GCA_029259675.1 Planctomycetota bacterium | reverse complement strand
AACCAGGATTCGACGGAGCTTACCGGAGACATCAATTATCGATTGATCGCCGAGTACGGCTCCGATTCAGATCCGCGGGCATTCAATTTTGACGGCGAATTCAATGTGGCCAACCGCGGTCTCTTGGAGTTTGTCGAGGTTCTCAAGTTGGACGTGGCCTTCCTGTATGACCTCTTGGGTGCTACCCAAGAGCACATGATCAAGCCCAAAAAGTTCGCTCAGACTTCGATTGACGAAGTCATCATCGGGCATACCAACGAGCCCGAGTATCGCAAGCTCCAAAACAATGAATTGATGGAGGCCTTCCGCGATCGAACGATCAAGATCGACATTCCGTACAACCTGGCCGTGGATCACGAAGTGCGGATCTACAGGCGCCAATTTGACCGCGAAAATTTGCCGGACAAGTCCATTGCGCCGCACACCCTCGAGGTCGCAGCCCTGTGGTCGGTGCTTTCGCGCCTAGAGGAGCCGACCCATTCGAATTTGAGCTTGATGCAGAAAGCCAAGCTTTATAACGGCGATGAGGTGCAGGGGTTCGGGCCCGAGCATGTGCGCGAAATGCGCGACGCCGCCGAGCGCGAGGGCATGATCGGCATCAGCCCGCGCTATGTTCAAGACCGGGTTGCCGCCACCTTGGCCGGAGATCGTCGCGCGATCAGCGCCTTCGATGTCTTGAATTCCCTAGAAAGCGGACTGCGGCACCACAGCCTGATTTCCAATGAGGATACGCGCAAACGCTACGTGCAAATGATCTCCTTCGCTCGCGAAGAGTACGAAGAGATTATCAAGCACGAAGTTCAAGTGGCGGTTTCATCCGATCGCGAAGCTGCGGATCGCTTGTGTGCCAAGTACATTGACAATGTTAAAGCGTACACCACGCGCGAGAAGGTGATTGACGACGGCGGGCGCGAGCACGATCCCAACGAGCGCTTGATGCGCTCGATTGAACGCAAAGTCGACATTCCCGACTCCCGCAAGGATGACTTCCGGCACGAGCTGATGAATTACATCGCGGCTTTGCACCTGGAAGGCAAGCCCTTTGATTATCGCCAAAATCAACGCTTGACGCGCGCTCTGGAACTGAAGCTGTTCGAGGATCGGCGCGACACGATCCAACTCACGAGCTTGGTTTCGACCGTGGTTGATCCGGATACGCGCAAGAAGATTCACGTGATCCGTGAGCGCTTGATTGATCAATTCGGCTACGACGAACTCACCGCCGACGAGGTGCTGCAGTACGTCGCGGACCTTTTCTCTCGCAACGAATCCCGCGATGCGTCACCGGACGCGGCCTAGACCCCGGAGCTTGCATGTTTCGAATCGAAAGCGACCGAGCACGTTTCCGCGACATTGTGCGCGGTCGCATTCGTGAAGACCTGCGCAAGTACCTGTCCACGGGCGAGCTGATCGGGCGCTGCGGCGAGCAGTCGGTATCGATTCCCCTGCCGCAAATCGAGCTGCCGCACATGGTTTTTGGGCCCAATTCCAAGGGCGGCGGTGAGGGCGGCGAAGGCGAGGGCGGCGAGCCGCGCGAGGCCGGCAACGGCAATGGTCCGCCGGGACCCGGGGCCGGCGAGCAAGAGGGTAAGCACATCCTCGAGGTGGAAGTCGACATCCAGGAGTTGGCGGAAATGCTGGGCGAGGAGCTTGGCTTGCCCGACATTCAGCCGCGCGGCGTCAATGAACTGGATGCCGAGGGCGGTCGCTACAACGGAGTGCGTGGAACGGGACCGGATTCCCTGCGCCATTTTCGTCGCACCTACCGCAGCGCTCTCAAGCGCAGTGTCGCCAGTGGACTTTGGGATCCCTCCAAGCCGCGCGTGGTGCCCATCCGCGACGACTTCAGGTACCGGGCTCGACGCTCATGCGACACGCCGGACTCCTCCGCTGTGGTGTTCCACATGATGGATGTGTCGGGCTCCATGGGCCGCGAGCAGAAGGAGATCGTACGCATCAAGGCCTTTTGGATCGATACTTGGCTGCGCAGTCAATATCGCAATTTGAAGGTCGTTTACATCGTTCACGACGCCGTTGCCAAAGTCGTCGATCAGCACACTTTCTTTCACCTGCGCGAATCCGGCGGCACGAAGATTTCTTCGGCCTACGAGTTGTGTCTCAAGCAAATGGCGGAGAAGTACCGCCCCGAAGATTGGAACATTTACCCCTTCCATTATTCGGATGGAGACAACTGGTCGGCGCGCGACACCGAGTTGTGCGTGTCCATGCTGCGCGACGAGATTCTGCCGCGCGTCAATCAATTCTGTTACGGACAAGTCAAGAGCGCGCACGGTTCCGGCCAGTTTAAGAAGGATCTCGACAACGCCCTGGGTGAAACGGAGAACCTGATTACTTCCGGCATCTCCGAACGCTCCGACATTCCGCTTTCGATTCGTGCGTTCTTGGGCACCGGCCGCTAGGAGACTACCTTGAAGCTCAAAACATCCCTGCCGGCGGCACTCAAGTACCAAGCCGTTGTGATTGAGTCCGCCGCGCGCGAGGCCGGGCTCGATTTCTTCGATGTCATCTTTGAAATTCTCGACGCGCGCGATGTGAACGGAATCGCCTCCTACGGTGGTTTTCCGGTGCGCTATCCCTCCTGGCGCTTCGGCATGGAATACGAGCGTTTGGATAAGGGCTACACCTGGGGCTTTTCCAAGATCTATGAGTTGGTGATCAACAACGATCCCACCTATGCCTACTTGGTGCGCTCCAATTCGCTCTTGGAGCAAAAATTGGTCATGGCCCATGTCTTCGGCCACGCCGACTTCTTTAAGCACAACGTTTGGTTTGCGCCCACCAATCGGCACATGATGGAGACCATGGCGGACCACGCCACGCGCATCCGTCGCATCATGGATGTTGTGGGGCAGGAACGCGTCGAGCGCTTCTTGGACTTGGCGCTTTCGTTGGAAACCTTGATCGATCCCTACCAGCCTCTGCGCGATATGGGGGCGAGCACGGCCGAGCGCTTGAATGTTCCGCTTTCTGAGCGGGCGCGGCGTTCGTTGGATGCGCTCACTTCCTCGGCCATTGACGAAGCGGAGCGCGTGGTGGAGCCCGCGGCTTGGGAAGGTCAACTGCCCAGCTACGACTTGCTTGGCTTTCTGTCCGAGCACGCGCCTTTGGAGAGTTGGGAGCGCGAGATTTTGCACATCCTGCGGCGCGAGGCTTACTATTTTGCCCCGCAGCGCATGACGAAAATCATGAATGAGGGGTGGGCCAGTTTTTGGCACAGCCGCTTGCTAACCGGCGGGCTCTTGGATGCTTCTGAGATCTTGGACTTCGCCGATACGCATTCGGGCGCCACTTCCAGTTCGGGCGGAATCAATCCCTACAAGCTGGGTATTGAGCTCTTCCGCTATGCCGAAGAACGCAAAGAGGACATCTGGCTCTTGCGTCGCGCTCACAATGACGTGAGCTTGATTGATTACCTCGTGGACGAGGAGTTTTGCGAACGCTGTCTGCGGCCCATGCTGATGCCTCCCAAGCGTGTAATGCGCATGACGCCGGCCGGTCCCGAATGGTCCGTGGAGGAGGGCGAGAAGCCGCCGTGGACGGAACTCAAGGCGCGAGTCCTGCGCGATTTAGCCTGGGGTGGCTTGCCCCAAATTCAATTGATCGGGGTGGACCAAAAGGGTGATGGTGAGCTGAACCTCGTGCACCACCACGACGGACGCGATTTGCAGTTCGAGCAGACCTCGGCCACGCTCAACAATCTGAGCGAAATCTGGAAGGGCCCGGCCGAATTGATGAGCTTGGAAGAGGGCGAGGGACGCTTGTTGGTGAGTCGCGACGGGGAAGTCAGCTCGCTCGACAGTACCGAGGCGCGCGATCGATGCGGCTCGGATTCCGACGCGGCCTAGGCAAGATCCCGCGGCAGCTCCGCCGGGCTGCCCGAACCAGCATCAACAGCGGCCCAGAGGTGCCGCTCGAATGCTATCCTGCGCGCCAATGGTCACTCCCAAGGAAATGAGTGCGAGCCCGGCTTCCATGTCTTCGGCAAACCTCTCCAAAGCCCGCGCGCTCCTTTGCGCTTTGCCGTTGCTGCTGCTGTTCCTGCCGGCCTCCTGCGGCGAAAGCGCGCGCAGGCCCGACGTCATCTTGGTCGTCATCGACACCCTGCGCAGCGATCGCTTGGGTTGCTACGGCTACGAGCGCCCAACGTCACCGCGGCTCGATCGCCTGGCGCGTGAGGGGGCCCTTTTTACGGACGTGACCTCCCAGTCGGGTTGGACCCTGCCCTCCATGGTCAGCCTTTTGAGCGGTCGCTACGTGACCAGTCCCCGGCAAGCCCTGATCGAAGATGCGCCGAGTATGGCGGAGACCTATCAGCGATTCGGCTACCGCACCATAGGGGTGATCGGCAATTTGAGCATGACGCAGGGCGCGGGCTTCGAGCGCGGCTTCGATCACTACGACCGTCGCAGCATTCCGAGAAAGCATTCCAGCGCCAGCATGCCGCCCACCTTCGACGTGCTCGAAACTCGGCTGTGGGATGCTCTGGAGGGGCTTTTCGGAGCGGAGCCGGCCCGCGATCGAAAGCCGCTGTTCCTGCACTTGCAACCCTTCGATCCCCACGCTCCCTACTACGAGCAGAAGACTTTTGATGCCGAGCTTGCCTCGAATGCAGCCAAGCCCGTGCAACCGCCGGGCTGGCATGCCGCAACCTTCGCCGGTGCCGAGGCGCCGGAAGAAGACAAGGACTGGGCCATGGATTTGCGCCAGATGCACCGCCAGCGCGGCTTCTACGATCAAGAAGTTCGCTTCACAGATGAAGTTTTAGCTCGAGTCTTGGACGGCTTGGAACAACGCGGATTTCTGGAAAATGCGGTGGTTGCCGTCGTCGCCGATCACGGCGAGGGACTTTGGGAACACATTGCCGGACGCAGTCCCGAGCTGTTGGCTCAATCCAAGCCCAGTGAATTCTTTTATCAAGCCCACGGATCGCACCTCTATCAGGAAGCGATTGCGACTCCGATGATCCTTTGGGGCCGCGGAATTCCTGCCGGAGTGAAAGTGGGCGGCGCAGTGGAGAATGTGGATCTCTATCCGACCTTGCTCGATTTGTGCTCGCTGCCGGCGCCGGGAGAACAGCATGGGCGGAGCTTGGTGTCGCACTTGAGCGCGGGCAGCGCGCAGGTGAAGCAAGCCGTTTTCTCATTCGTCGGCCATCAGTGGTGTGTGCGCGAGATCGAATCCGGACTCAAATTGACGCTTGTCGATCCAACTCGCAGGGAGGAATTTGAGCCGACTCTATTTCATTTGCCGAGCGACCCCGGCGAGCGAAAGAATCTCTACGCTTCCAGGCCGCAGGACGTAGAGCGTCTGAGCGCACTCTTGGACGATTGGTTTCGGGCCTATCCGACGCAGGACTCCGGTGGCTCCGATGCCGAACAGGAAGAGATGCTGCGCAAGCTGGGCTACACCGAAGAGGACATCGGCACGACCCCGCGCGCAAAGTGAACGTCGCCGCCAAAGCCTTTTCTTCTCGCCCACCGGACCCAACCCGAGCTGACATGCAGAGCAACGCAAGCGAAATGAACGAGCGCCGATCCAATACGGCCAAGCGTACGGTTCCGGGCTTGCGGCAGCTTTGCGCTGGGCTTGTGTTTAGTCTTGCAGTCCTGGGTTGTAGTGAGGAGCCCGGAATCTCCAAGGGTGCGGATGTGGTCCTGATTTCGATCGACACCTTGCGAGCCGACGGGTTGTCCAGCTACGGCAACCCGCGCCAAACGAGCGTCAACTTAGATCGCTTGGCTGAGGAGGGAGTCCTGTTTGAGGAAGCCTTGACATCAGCGCCGAACACGGCGACCAGTCACGCGTCGCTCTTTACGGGTCTATCGCCCTGGACCCATCGCGTGGCGAACCTGACCAGCACAGAGGATGGAACGCCGGGCTTGCCGGAAGCCTTCACCACACTGGCCGAACGCTTCGCGGCCGCGGGCTACCGGACCGCCGCCTTCACCGACGGAGGGCCGTTGGGTCGAGCATGGAATATGCATCAGGGCTTTCAGACCCACCACGGGCGTTATGAAGGAGTGCGCAGCAAAGTCGATCGCGCGCTGAAGTACCTCAAGGAACAGAACCCCGATCAGCCCCTGTTCTTATTCGTGCACACCTACGAAGTGCACATGCCCTTCGTTCCGCCGCTCGCCTGGATTGATCGCTTTGACAGCGATTACGACGGGCCGATTTTGAGTGCGCTGGAAGAAATTCGGACCAAGCGGGCCGAGGGAGCGGAATTGCAGCCCGACGGCAAGTTGCTGCTGCGCGATCGAGATCAATTTACAGACCGCGATTGGGAGTACCTGCGCGCGCTTTACGACGCGGGCATCGGCTACACCGACGAGGTTTTGGGCGAGTTGTTGGATGCGCTGCGCGCCAGGCCGAATTGGGATCAGACGATCGTTGCTGTGACTAGCGATCACGGTGAAGAGTTCGGTGAGCACGGAGAAATCGGCCACATTCAGTTGCATCGAGAAACCCTTCACGTACCCCTGTTGCTGCGTTTGCCGGACGCAAGCCTCGGCCGCGGTAGGCGAGTGCCGGACTTGATCAATATGCTCGACCTGCACGCAACCCTTCTGGAAGCTGCTGGGCTGCAGCCTGAAGTCCTTTCGGCTTCATCGAGTCTCTTGCCGCTGCTGCGCGGAGAGCGCGAGGCACCGCGCGTATCCTTCGCCGAAACCACCGAACCGCTTTACATGAAAAACCGCCCGCCGGTTTTCCGTCGTTCCGTGCGCTTGGATGGTCACGCATTTCTCAGCGTGGGTGGCAAGGATGATCCGTACGAGCGCATGTCTTTGTATGAATTTGCGAGCGATCCTTTGGAGCTTTCGCCGCGCTTTGCACGCGGAGGCGAGATGGGGGACATGTCCGCGAGTGACTCGGCGGCGCGCATGGCCGAGCTCTGCCGCCAACGCGTAAACGAACATTTGGATGCTTGCGTGGGGTTGCGTTCGCGCTTGAGTGACAGCCTCGGCAATGATTTGCGAGCGGTCGGTGAAGCGGAAATGGACGAACTCAGCCAGCTTGGGTACGTGGGCGATTTGGAGGACTGACCCGGGACCGAGGCCGAAGCCATTCAAGTTCGCCGCCGCGAGTCTTCTGGGCTGGGCGTCGAATGGAGCAGCAGCCTGCGTTCCGTCAAGCTCACCTGCGTTTCCAAATAGGGGCTGAAGCTGCGACTCGAAAGGCCCGGGCCCTTCGCACTTGTTTGGAGGCCTATGATCGGAAAGTCGGCGGGCCCGTGGAGCGGCGAGGATTCCCGCTGGATCGGGTCTATTCGAAAGCCTGAGTGCGGGGCTGCCAAGCACTGGCCCCCAATCCCAGATGGGCGCACTCGCTCAGAATTTGCCGCAGAGTTCCTAGGCAGCCGGGGGGGCGCCCGGCACCCGTGAGGCTGGTGTTCTCCTCCGCGGGCCCGCGAGGAAGGCAGCCGGACTTGCGGTGCCCGCGCGTGCTCGCCAGACTCCTCGGCATGACACGTCCGATGCTAAAAATCTCGAAGGCTGCTGCGTTCCTCACATGCGCACTCCTGCCCCTTATTGCGGCCTGCCGCAACTCCGACCGGGCCGTTCCGGTTGTATTCTCATCCGTCCTGCCCGAATCGACGACGGCCACCTCCGGTTGCAATGGTCCCGATCAGACCCTGGGGCAATTGATCGGAATTACGGTCAGCTTGCCGGCGGGCGTGCAAAGCTTGCGCGAGATCGCGGGGGCGCGCGACGACAACCTGCTCTACGCCAGTGCGATCTACACCACCGGCGAAGCGACCATCCTCGAGCTCGACTTCGACGCGGGTACGCCCACGGCGCCGGTTGTGACGGATTTGCTCACGACCACATCCGTTTCCGATCTGCTCGGTGTCGTTGGAGAATTCGGCGGTTTGACGGTTTGGGATTCCAATACCGTGGTCGTCGTCGAGGCCAGTCGCAATGTGCTCTTGGGTGTGGCGCGCAGCGGGGGACCCGCGGTGGTGATCTTTGCCGGCGTCCCCACACCGGATTCGAGCCTCGCGGGTTTGGTGGACGGACCCGCAAGCTTCGCGCGATTCTCCCTGGATAGCGCCAGTCAATTGGCACCCGCCGGTGACGGCCGCATGTTCATCGCCGACACCGACAACCACGCCATTCGTTTGCTCAGTGGCGACCCCTTGAGCAGTCCGTCGGCTTCGGTTTCCACGCTGGCCGGCGGAGGCGGGCTGGGCCAGGGATTGCCGGGCTTCGCAGACGGCTCGGGCTTTCTCTCGCTCTTTGACGCTCCCACGGGACTGACGCTCAGCTGTCCCGATCGTTTGGTTGTTACCGAGCGGGGAGATAACGGAGTCGAAACCGCCATGGGCAGCGGAATCTTTTCCGGTCAGCGCCTGCGCGAGATCTTTTCGATTTCGGTCGAGGATTTTGGGCAGAGTTCCATGGTGGCCAGCATTGTGGGCGACGGTACGGCGGCTTCGGCCGACGGCACAGGCACCATGGCCCAGGTCAACGCTCCCGCCGCGGTCGTGAGCACTTCAACGGGTGAGCTCTATTGGGTCGATTCCGGCAGCGGCAGTTTGCGCCGGCAAATGACCGACATGGTTGTGGACACCGCCGCTTTGACGGGAACTCAACTGATGGCCGGAATGCAGCATTCACTCGCGATATCGATGACCGATGCACTTTACGTGCTTGAATTCGATACGGGCGGACCGTCCAGCCTGCTCTATCGCGTTGATCCCTAGGGCGACGGTTCCAAGTGCGTAGGTTACGGCGAGCTTGAGGTTCGGGCTGGCGAATCGGGCTGGCGAATCGGGCTTAGGGCCCAGGCACTCATTTTCACAGCAGCAGGTAAGGAAGCATGGCCTTCGAAATCGTTCACGAATTCAGCTGGTCGGTTTCCCGCGCGGGAAACTTTGCCGCGTGCCGCCGCCGTTACTACTTCGATTACTACCTTTCTTGGCGCGGCTGGGAACGGCAAGCTCCCGAGCAGCGCAAGCGCGCTTACTTGCTGAAGAAGATGACGCGCATGCCGATGTGGGCGGGCGACTGCTTGCATCAAGCGCTTGAGCATTGGTTCAAGGAACGCCAGGGGGGGCGCGATCTGAGCGCCCAAGAAGTTTGCCGCTTTGCCGTCAACAAATTTCGAGAGGGCTATGTGCAGTCGCGCGATGGCGAGTGGCGCAAGCGCCCGGCGAAATTGACGCACCTGGCCGAGCATCACTACAAGGAAGAGCGCATCGACGAGGAGTCGGGTCGCGCCGGCGAGTACGGCAAGCGCTATGTGGAGCGCATCGAGAGCGCCGTCAAAGCGTTTTTCGGCATGCCGGAGCTTGAGCGAGTGCGGCGCGTCGCGAAAGGAGACGCCCTAGCTTTTGAGGAAATGGGCACAATCGAATTGTGCGGTGAGAAGGTGTATGCCATTCCCGACTTTGCCCTGCGCGAGCCGAATGAAGGCGGCGACCTGGTTTGGATCTACGATTGGAAAACGGGTCAACCGCGGCCCCAGGATGAATTCCAATTGATGCTCTACGTTCACTACGGCAAGGAAACCTGGGGAGCGGATCCGATGCGAGTGCGCACGGTCGACGCTTACTTGCCCCAACAGCAGGTGATCGAGCGCAGTTTCAGTCCCGACGAATTGGCCCAATGCATGGCACGCGTTGAAGGCTCCATGGTCGAGATGCGTGCCATTCACTTCAATGCAGATGACGGCACGGGCGATGCCGAGGCCTTCCCCAAGATTCCGCTCGATAGCCCCGAGGCCCGCGCGTGCTCTATGTGCAACTACCGGGAGCTTTGCGAGCGCTCTTAGCTTTGCACGGCCGGAGTGGGCGGGGTACTTGGGTCAGCTGGGTGGGGCATTCGAAGCGGGCCGAATTCACGCCGCTTGGGATAGCGGCCGTTGTGTGGAGCAAACGCTCGTCCATGTGCCCCGGCTCGGCTCCCGGCGAGTTTCCCGAGGGTCGGCAATGGGACTCGATGACAAAAAAATAGCCCTGAATTGGGTTGCGGCGAGTGATTGGGGTACCTTTTGTCGAAGTCTCGATTTAACCCCAGTGCGGCTCGCGCCGCGCGGCGGAATTCGGATGGGGCGGAACAAGATCCTGGGTTCGGCCCGTCTGGAGGGACGCAACAGAGGAATGGGTCGCGCTCGCTGAATTTGGTTCGGTTGCCCATGGAAGCCGGCCGTGCAATCGCTTCGCTTGGTCGCCCCCGGGCCGGCTCAAGCTGACCTGCCGATTTCAAGGCAGAGCGATTGTATCGCTGCGAGACACCATCGCCGAAGTCGATCACGCCGATGTACGCAATGGGAAGTTCGGCGTCCAAGCCTTTTCTAAGCAGCCTTTTTTAGTGACTCCAGCCGACTGATTGATTCAATCCTATAGGGAGCTCGACCGCAGCCCACCCGATCACCATGACGAATCCGCGCGCATCAATCATCTTGCCCACCTGGAATGGTGAGGAAGACTTGAAGCTGCTTCTGCCGAAGCTGCGGGCTCAAGAGCTGTCCGGTGGCCTCGAAATTTGCGCTATTGATTCCAGTTCGAAGGACGGGACCGTGGAATTGCTGCGCGAATTCGATGTCAACTTCGGAGTGATCAAGGCCAGTGAGTTCTCGCACGCAATCACGCGCAACGAAATCGTCAAGATGGCCCGCGGCGAGCACCTGATTTTCGTTTCCCAGGATGTACTGCCGGCTGACGAACATTTCGCGGCCCAATTGCTTGAGCCTTTTTCCGATGAGCGCGTCGGTGGGTGCTACGGACGTGTCTTGCCCTTCCCCGACGACGATCCCTTGACGGCGCGAACGGTCATCGATCTTCCCGAAGCGTCAAGCGAAGCCCATGTGCGCGACTTGGATGGGGTTGGCGCCGTGTGGGGATTGAGTGCGCGCGAGCGAGCCGAATACCTGCGCTTCAACAATGTGGCCAGCGCTATTCGCGCCTCTTGCTTCGCCGACATTCCCTTTCCGCGCACGGAGTTCGGGGAAGACTTTGCTTGGGCCGCGCGCGCCTTGACGTGGGGCTGGCGCATCGCCTATCAGCCCAGCGCCGTGGTCTACCACGCTCACCAATACAGCCTGTCGAAGGCCTACGATCGGTATCGGGTCGATGCCGCCTTCCACCGCCAAATCCACGGCTTTCGAATTCGACCCAATGTCCTGTCCGTGTTGCGGGGGATTTTGTTCGAGGTGCAGCGCGACGTGCAGTATCTCTGGAAAAGCAAAGCCGAGCGCAAGGCCTTTCACATGCTGCGCTCACCCGGCCTGCGCACCGCGATGATTCTCGGTCAGTACGTGGGCAGCAAAGAGGACTAGGGACTCGCGCCGAGCGCCGACTCCCGCGCCACTTCGCGTTGGTCGGGGCTGTTTCGGTCCCAGTGCGACGGATTTTGCGCGGTTGCTTGCGCAGGCGGTTTATCCATCGGATCCAAAGCCTAGGATTCCTGCCCCATGGGTGATCGGAAATCGAAATTGGCGGCGCAATCTGAATTGGCGCACGCCGGCCCCGGGAGTGCGCCCAGCGCAGGGGGCCTCTTCCTGCCGAGCCTGGTGTTGCTAGGCGTGTATTTCCTGTGCCTCTTTGAAGCGCGCAGCCTGGACATGTGGTGGCACCTGTTGACGGGCGAATTGATTCCCTCCCGCGGCGTTCCACGCATGGATTGGTACAGCTACAGCGATTCCGAGCGGCCCTGGATCGATGTGCACTGGAGCTTTCAATTGCTGTTGAGTTGGTTGAACCGACTCGGCGGAGTGCCGCTGATTGTGCATTTCAAGGCCTTCGCGGGTACCGCCGCGATCGGGCTCTTGATGTTTGCATCCGGCCAGGGGCTGTCGAATAAAGTTCGAGCGGTCGTTTGGATTTTGCCGGCCATCGGGCTGGCGGGCCGTTGCTTTGTGCGACCGACCATCTTGAGTCTGCTGTACCTGGCGGCCTTTCTGTGCATTTTCAGCGCAACGGATCGTCGTCGCTGGTTGTTGTTGCTGCTTCTGCCTTTGCAAATCCTATGGACCAATGCCCACGGACTCTTTGTCCTGGGGCCGATTGCGAGCGGCATATGGGTTTTGGATTGTTCGCTGCGCAAGGCCTTGGCTCCGCGCTTCGGTTTGCAAGCTTGTCGCCTATCGTGGGCGACCGTCCTGAGCGTTCTCCCGGCTGTGAGCCTTGCCACCCTTGTCAATCCCTACGGATTGCAGGGAGCCCTCTTCCCCCTGGAACTCTATGACGGCTTGGGGCATGCGATTGCCATGGAGGCCACGCCCACACTCGAATTCCTGCGCAATTTCCCCGGCGGGTACCTTTCCAATTACGCCCCGGCGCTCCTGTTGCTGGGGATTCTGGCGGCATTGAGTTTTGTGCTGCAATTCCAGCGCACAAGAACTTGGAGCCCGCTGCGGCTCATCTTGTTGCTGGCCTTTGGGCACTTGGCCCTGCGCATGTGGCGCAACACCGATCTCTTCGCCCTCGTCGCCGGCTTCTGCCTAGCTGAAAACTTGGCAGCTTGCGCAGCGGTGCGGTTGGGTTCGCGCCAATCTGCGGCCCACGTGCGCGAACATGCGAGCGCCGTGGGAGCACTGGCGGCCTGGGCTGTGGTGCTGTGTTTTGCCGGCTTCGCCTGGAGCGGCGAATTGGCGGCGAAGCACGGCGACGGGCGCGTGCGCGGATCGGGATCGCAACCCGATTGGTACATGCACGCAGCGGCGCGTTTTTCCGTGCAAGAGGGATTTCCCAAGCGGGCATTCGTCTCCCACATCGGTCAGGCGGCCGTTTATCTCTATTGGGGTCGAGGGCGGCACAGGGTGTTCATGGACGGCAGGCTGGAAGTGGCCAGCCAAGCCACCTACGAGAATTTCCTGCGGGCGGGCGCTTTGATGGCCGCTTCGGATCCGGCCCTGAACGAATTTTTGCGCGGCCCCACGGGGGAGCTGCCGGCCATCTTGCTGGACAGTCGATCCTCGCGAGCTCAAATCAGCGGCCTCCTGGCCATGACGGACAGCTGGCGCCTGGTCTTCGCGGATCCCGCCGGCGCCGTATTCCTGGCTGCGGATCGGGCCCAACAGCTGGGTTTAGGCGCGGTTTCAGCCGCGCCCCTGAACTAAGGGGCTCGGGAGGGGCACCTCGCGTTCCTCGCGATCGGCACAGCCGAGGGTTGAGGTCCCGTCCCGGGTGGGGCCGCGGCGGCTGATTTGGGTCGGCTGATCTGGGTCCGGAGACGTATTGGACTGGGCGAATGGTGCCAACGCGGCGAATGCCGGTGTCACGGTTGGTCCAAGCCGGCTCAGTCCAAGCTAGAATCACGCGCCGTACCGGGTCCCGATTCAGCAATGGGCCGGTGTCTCGCCTGCAATTGGTGCCCACTTCGCACGGAAATCATGCTTCTTATGCTCGTCTTTCCGCGTCGAGGCTTCGGTTCGCACCCCGTGACCCCGATACTGTTGG
>JAJDES010000086.1 GCA_029259675.1 Planctomycetota bacterium | reverse complement strand
CTCCCAACTGGTCCCGGACTCCTCAAATTTGCCCTGCTCAATCAGCCCGGTGCCGCGGTTGGCCAAGCGCCAAACTTCGTTCAAATCGGCGTTGTCGATGGAGGGCCCGGAATCGGTGCAGGCCAAACAAATCGAAAAGATCCCGATCGCGATGCAATCCTTTAGTCTCATGGGTCGAGATTCTAGGGACTGTTTGAGATACATGGTTAGCCTCGGGTCGCCCGCTCTGTGGCTTTCTGATGGGAACCCTAAAATTGGAGCCCCCGCTTCTTCACCGCTCACCAGTCCACCTCACGCTTCACGGCGGTCACGCCGCTTCGCCATTCTAAGCATGCATCGATTGCTGCTCCTTGTGCTCGGATTCTGCGCTCTCATCAACGCGTGCGATTCTTCCGCAGGTGATTCGGATCCGTCGAACCCCTGGATTCACGGGATCCCCAAATCGCCGCCCGATCCGGTGGCGATGCGTTTGGCCCGCTCGGAGCGCGCTTTGGATGAGGTGGACGGATCGAATCAAGCTGCCCAGGACCGGCGGCTGGTGGGCGACGGCCGTTACCGCCCGATCATGTCGCGCTCCTTCGAGCGACTCGACGAGTCCTATTGGCCCGAAGAGCGCGCCGCGCGCGAGTTGATTGCGGGTCCGCTGCAGATCCTGCGAGAAGTGTTGAGCGGTGCTTCCACAGACTTCGGCGCGGTATTCAAGGAAACTGCGTTGGTGGCGAGTCTCGATCCGAGCGAGTACGAGCCGACCGAATTGGGAAGTGGGTTGGTGGAGCGACGTTGGACGCAAGCTGCCGCACCGCTGCCGCTGCTCGATTGGGCCGCGCAACTTCCCGCGTGGCGCGAACAATTCAAGCGCGTGCGTTGGTCACTGCTGACGCCGCTCTTTGTGCATTTCGAATCCGGTGGCGCGGAGCTCAGCGCGGAACTTGAATGGCGCATTGCCTACGAGCATCCGGACGGATCCCTGCGCGTGGATCAGGGCGTTTGGAACAGCCGTTGGGCGGCGGCGCCGGGCGAGTCGGTTCCATGGCGCTGCACAGAGTTGCAGCCCGGAGACGATATGCATTCGCTCCACTCCGAGGCTCCTTGGTTTGTAGATACGACGGGAGAAGCCTTGGCCGGCACGCCGCTGGATCCGCGCTTGCCCCAGCCCAAACACATCATCCACCGCGGCTTGGCCCTAGCCGACATGAATGCGGACGGGCATTTGGACGTGATCGTCAGTCAGCCCAATCGCCTCTTGCTCGGGCGCGGTGACGGGACCTTCCGCGACGCGACGGATGAGCTCGGCATCGCCGGCGCAGATTACTTCCTGGGCGTATTGGCGGCCGACTTTGATCGCGACGGTCGCAAGGACTTGATGTTCGGCGGCAGACGCAGGCAACGTTCCCTGTTGCAAATGCAAAAGGCCGACGGGACCTTCGATCAAGCTGAAATCAGCGTCTCCTCCGACCGCAGCATTTCCACCAGCCTCTCGGCCCATGACGTCGACGGGGACGGATTCCTCGAAGTCTTCATCGCGGGTTACGGACCCTTCAATGAAAACGGTCCCAATCAGCCCATGAACGCTACCAACGGGCGCGACAATCAAATGTTGCGTTGGAAGCCCGAGGGTGGTTTCGAGGATGTGACCCAGGCCTGGGGATTCGATGTGGAAGCGACGCGCTGGTGCTTTATCGGAGCCTTTGGGGACGCCGACGGCGACGGCGACGTGGACCTGTACACGGCCAACGATTTTGGCCCAAACGTCCTCTACCGGCGGGATGCGGGCGAAAGGGTACATTTCACGGCGGAGGTCGAAGAGCGCAACAAGATTGAAACGGGCTTCTCCATGAGCGCCTGGTGGGCCGACTTGGACGGTGATTTGGATTTGGATATGTACGTGTCCAACATGCATGCGGTGGATGTCGCACGGCTGGGTGCGATGGCCGGGGATCCGAACGAATCCAATGACCTCAAAGACTTGATCAACACCATGTCGAAGGGCAACACGGTCATGCGCGGCCAGGAGGGCGGCATGGTCGAAGGGGCCAACTCACTCGGCGGTCGCGATGCGGAATGGGCCTGGGGCACGGCGATTTTTGATCCGGACTGCGATGGGGATCTCGACATCCACGTACTGAACGGATTCATTTCCGGCGGTGTGGACGACGGGCGCGACTGGGACGGATTTTGGTGGCGGCACGCACTCAAGGGCATGTCCACAGACTCAACCCAGTGGCCGTTTATTTTCAGCCAGTACAGCAAGAGCGCGGACTTGGGGTGGTCCTGGGCCGGCTTCCAACGCTCCGTTCACTTCCAAAACGACGGCAGCGGTGGCTTGACGGAAGTCGGCGCTTTGGTGGGACTCGACCAGCGCTCCGACGGTCGCGGTGTCGCCGTTGGGGACATCGATGGTGACGGCGACCCCGACCTTGTGGGCACGAGCATCACGCTTCCCTATCTCTTTGTGCTGCGCAACGACACGCCGAAAATGGGCCATTGGATTTGGCTCGAATTCCTACCGAGCGAGCACCGCTCGGTTGCGGGCACCCGAGTTTGGTTGACGGCGGGCGGTCGCACGCAGCGCGTGGACTTGGCCCTGGGCAAGGGCTTCACGAGCCAGCACGACTTGGCGCAACACTTTGGTTTGGGCCTGGCGGAAGTGGTTGAGAAGGTTGAGATTCTCTGGCCCGACGGCGCGCGGGAAGAGCTGGCGGGACTTGCGGTGGATTCGCGATTCAAGGTTTTCCAAGGCGAAGCCGGAGCGCCGGCGCGCTTGGAGGAAGTTCCCTTGGGCGAGCAAAATGCCGGCGCAACGGCTCGCTTGCCCGAGATCGAATGGGACAACGATCGCAATCGAATCTTGCCGATTCACAGCATGCAGCCGGACTTCCGCGAGCTTGAGTTGCGCGACGCAGCGGGCGAGCTGATGGAGCTTCGGGCCAGCCGCTCGGGCGCGGGCCCGCCGGTGCGCGCCCTGCTCATGTTCGATCCCAAGGATCCCAATTGCGCCCGGGAAGGTGCCGCGATGGCGGAGCTTCAAAAACGGGCCCCCGGCGGCCTGGCCCTGTCGGGCATGGTCTTCGGCTACGCGCCGGAATCGGAGCTGCAGGCGATCTGCGCCGAATGGGGCCTCGACGTCCCCATGGCCCGCCTCAGCACGGAGGAGCAAGCGACGGTCCGCGAAACCCTGCGGCCCTGGACCGGAGAGCGCGGGCTGCACCTGCCCGCGGTGATGGTGCTCAATGCCCGCGGCGAAGGCCGGACGCTCAGTCAGGGCAAAATTAGGGTCGGCGACTACGAGCTGTACTTGGGGCAGTAATTCGCTCCCGGCGCTAGGTCGAGCGCCGTTTGAGACCCGGAGGGGCGGCGCAGCGCATCGCGGGCCCCCCGCAAAGCCATACCGGTCAATAGTTTGCGACAGATTTGGGATGGACCGGAGCGGCTCTCCAAAGCGGGGATGGTGGGCTTGATTCCCGGCGGCTCCTAGGCCCGCATTTTTTGTGAACTGACTACGTTGCGTGGGTTTCTTGGTCAGGATTCGGGCGCTTAAGGGGCCGAATGCCCTGCTGAGCAGCAGGGAAGAGCGCTTCGAGCCTGATCCGGCAGACGGGGCCCAATTCGGAGGGCCTGCTCTATCGGTTCGAAGATGCAAGTTGATTGCGGAGCAGCGGTTGCGCGCCCTTGCAGCCCAAATAAACCCACGCAAGCAAGTCAGTTCACTAATCTCGCACCGAAGCGCTTCGGCCGAGCCCACAGGGCAAGCCCCTTGGGTCGGATGGGGCATCAGATTGAGCGTTCCCCGGCGCACCTGGGAATAGCTGCCAAATGGGTTCGTAGGGGCCTGAGGCCAGTAATCGTGATTCGTCGCGCCCTCGGCAGCTCAGCAGGCTTCCTGATGAACTGCCCGAGGGCGCCGTCTTTTCAGCCGGCCTGGAACACGCTCGAATGGGGTGCCGCCGGCGCTGGAATTCGACTGAGAAAGCCGTTCTGAGCGATTTAGGGCGCCCGCGGCGAAGAATGTTCAATTTCGTTCGAGCGGATTGGTTTCTCAGCAGTTTGAAATGGTTATCTCGACTTGCGATCTACTTCCCCGGTCGTTCTTCGTCTTCATCCACGTATCCATCGCCCACCGATGAGGATGCCCATTCATTCATTCGCCGCAGCTCGTCCGCAAGCACCTAAACGCCAAGCCGTTTTCGGTTGCCACGTGCCGTCCAAGTTGAAGCGACTTGTGCTCGCGCTCGCCCTGCTACTTGGCACGCGGGCCACAGCCCCGGCATTCGTGCAAGCGGCTTCGGGTCCGCCCCCCGGCGGCGAGATAAGCAAACCCGACTCCAAAGATCTCACGAGTTGGCATTGGTGGTGGCACTTCAATAAGGACGCCTATTTGCGCCTGCGGGAGCACGTCTTCGAATCCTCGCCCGTTACCGGCGGCACAAATTTTTGGTTGGGTCTCGGCGAGCGGCAGGTTGAGCGCAACGTGCGAGTCATCAGCGATTACGAGCTGCGCTACAAAATCGTTCCCGCCTTGGTCGAGGCCATGGAGGATGAGGAAAGTTCCAGTTTCGGCACAGCTTGCATGATGGCCCTGGCCAAGATCGGGGAGCGCGGTGAGGTCGTCGGCGGCGACGAGCCCATGGAGGGCTACATCCTGCCCTTCTTGAAAGACGGCAATCAGGACGCTCGCTGGCAAGCAACCGTAGCGTTGGGTGTACTCGGCAAACCTGCGGGCTTGGATCCCCTGCTGCAAATTTTGAACAGTTCTCCCGCGGGCCTCAAGTTGGTCAACGAAGTTTCGGAAGTGGACTACCGTCAAAGGGCTTTGGCCGCCTATGCCCTGGGGCTTTTGGGTTCGCAACTCAGCAACGTGGAGGATAAGCAGCGCATCATTTCCGGATTGGTTGAGGTGCTCGACGGCCCAGGCTTTTCCACGCGCGATATCAAGGTCGCGTGCATTAAGGCTTTCGGATTGGTGCAGCTGCCTGCGGATGCGCTATTCGAGCCGATCGTCAAACGCGGGCGCTTGCAAGCCGTCGAAGGGCCGCTTCTGACGCGCGGCGACCAACTGATTTACTTGGTTAAGTTCATTCAGAACTGGCGCAACAATCACGAACTGGTGATCGCCCATGTGCCGGGGACGTTGGTGCGATTGCTTGAGGGCTTGCCGGAAGACATGCACGAGGTAGCCAAGTACTTCGTGGCCGAGCCGATACTCGAGAAGATTGCCAAGCACGCCAACACGAGGGCGGAGATCGAGTACGACTGCGTGCTGGCCCTGGGCCAACTGGGCGATGCGGACGGCGATGATATCGACAAGGAGATCCGCAAGGACTTGATGCGCTTCCAAGAGAAGAGCAACAACCGCCAGGCGCGTTACCTGGGTGCGATCGCGCTGGCGCGGATCGCCAGTCGCGAAGGCAGTGGTGAGAAGCCGTGGTCGGCGACTCCGGAAGTATTGGACTATCTAAGGGGGCGCATGCGTCGCGGGGAGAGTCGCGAACGGCCCTGGATCGCATTGGCCATGGGGGTGGCGGGCCGTGAGTTGCATGACGCGGGCCAAATTTTCCCGGACGACATTGTCAAAAGGGTGCGGGAGGCCTGCGACAAGGAGCGCTCGCCGATTGACATCGGAGCCTATGTGCTTTCGCTGGGGCTGCTGCGCGATCAAGACTCGCTGCAAATCCTGCGAGAGAAACTCGAGCTGTTCAGCATCGATCAGCAAAAGGGGCTGGTGGCCCTGTCGATCGGCATGGGCGGCCACAACAAGGTCACGGATGAGTTGGAGGAGGTCGTGCGTGGCGCGCGCTTCCATCCCGAATTGTTGGAGCTGGCTGCCCAGGGCCTGGCTCTTTTGGGTGACGGAGAATTGCTGCACGTACTGCTCGACATGTTGGGAGAAGCGGGTAGCCAAGCTTCCGAAGTGACCCTCGTCGGCGCTTTGGGATTTGTAGGCGATCGCCGTGCCCTGGAGCCCCTCTTGGACATTCTTCGCGATGAGGAGCGCACCATCGGCACGCGCGGGGCGGCCGCGGCTTCACTGGGATCGATCGCGGAGAAGGGACTTTTGCCCTGGCGCGAACCGCTCTCGATCAACGTCAACTATCGCTCCACGACCTTTACCTTGGGCGGCAATGCGACCTCGGGTGTTTTGGGCATGTTCTGATCGCGCGCGGGCCGAACGGCACTTTTTTGCGCGCAACGGCTTCGCGGGAACCGATTCCTGCTCGAATTCAGTCCGCTTTTGCCCGGCTCGCCGGGAGGGCCTGGCCGGTGGGCGGATCGTTGGCCCCGGGGCCAAGTTCGCATTCATGGACCGGGTGGAAGGCCGCAGTGCTGAAACGTTTACTTCCCGAAAAATCCATCCGTTCCCAATCGGGCTTGAACCGAAATTGGTCGAAGTCCATGGTTAGGGGTGTGGGTTTCGGCGCCGCCGCTTGGCGAAGCTGGGATGCAACGGGAGTTCCGCCTGGCGCTCCGTTACCTTGAGCCGGAAAGATCGCCGACTCGGCGCGAGATGAGTGCAGCCAAGATGAAAATCGTACTGGCAGGAAACTACGGCACATGCAACTTGGGCGACCAAGGCATGCTCGTCGTCTTGCGCGAAAGATTGCTCGAGCAGCATCAGGCGCTTTTGGCCGCGTGCCGTGCAGCCGGCGATGCGACGGCGGTGGAAGAGCCGCAAATCACAGTGCTTTCGCGGCACCCATCCGCCCGCTATGACGAAACCTACGGCGTCACGTCGCTGGCCGATCTTCACGATCCCAGCGGGGCGCGGGGGCGCTGGTTCCACGGTTTCAACCGGGGCGATTCGAATGCTCACCTCTTGGCCATTCGCGCAGCCATCGCCGAAGCCGATGTGCTTGTCCTGGGTGGCGGCCGCATTCTCTACGATCTCGACTCCAGTTTCATGCGCGGCGGCCTGCGCTACTTCACCGAGTTGGTGACCCTGGCCAAATTTCACAACACGCCGGTCGTGCTGTTCGCGCTGACTGTAGTGCCCGTGAGATCCGATGAGGCCCGCGAGCATTTGCGTTTCTTGGCCGAGAACGCGGCGGTCATCACCGTGCGCGAAAACCCGTCGCGCAGCAACTTGGCCGAATTGGGCGTCGACCCCGATCGCATCCACGTCCTGCCGGATCCGGCCTTGGGCTTGCCGTACTTGGAGGGCGGCGTCAGCTACGGCGGCCGCATGGGCGAACAGTGGTTATCGGAAGCCATCGAACGCTTGCGCAGCCTTGAGGTGGATCCCGACCAGCCACTAATCGGTGTCAATGTTCGCAGTTATGCCTGGCGCGACGGTGCGGAGGGCGCGAGCCGAACCGAAGAGCAACTGGCCGCACTTTTGGATCAAGTTATTGACCATTGCGATGGGCAGTTGTTGTTCCTGTTGCAGGAAACCTACGGACAGCATTCGGGCGACGATGACGATCGCAACATGTCGCGGCGCGTAATTGAGCGCATGGAGTACGCGCACTCCTGCTTCTCCGTGGAAGATGAATTGTCGCTCTGGCAGGCACTTGGGCTGTACCGCCAGTGCTCCATGGTGCTTTCGATGCGCAGGCACGGACTCGTGTTCGCCCTGACCCAGCGCGTTCCCGTGGTTTCGATCGGGCTCGATCCGAATTCGGAATTCCTGATCTCCAGCCTCGGCCTTTCCCAAAACTCCGTGAGTTTGGCGCCGGCCAAGCTCACTCGGTCCGTGGAAGTTATCGAGCGCGAAATGAATGTGTCGCCCGAGAGCATGGGGCCGCTCTTCGCCCACGTGGAAGAATCGGCCGCGCGCACGCGGCTCTACGTCGATCTCATTCGCGGTTGCATCGAGAACGGGGCCTAGGACCCTCTTCACAACGAAGGTGAACTGACTTGCTTTAGTGGGTTAAATTGGGCTGCCAGTAAGCACAACCGCTTCTGTGCAATCAACTTGCATCTTCGCGCCGGTGTAGCAGGCCCTCCCAATTAGGCCCTGCCTGCCCGGTCGCATTTGAAGCGCGCTTCCCAGCTTCTCAGCTGGGTATTCGGCCACCAAAAGCGTCCGGGTTCTAACGCAAAAACCCACGCAACATAGTCAGTTCACAACGATGGCTTCGCGTTTGATTGGGCCGTTTGAGGTCCATTCAACCCGGGCCATCAGCCCAGTGCTGCCACGAGAGCTTCTAGCTGTTAGCTGACGTTTTCAGTTGCCAGCCGTGTCGCTCGGGCGAATTAGCGTCCGGAGTTCGTTGCCGACGAGCGCCTGCTTCGATTTCCCTGGGAGGGGCCTTTGGAGCCGAAGCTGCGCCGACCGCCCTGGCCCGAATTCGGTTTTTTGCCGCCGGGACGTCCGCCCTGGGAAGAGTTGGAACTTGAACGGCGCGAACTCCAATTGCCGGAGCCGCCGCCCTCGGAAGGTTGCGCGTCCGACACTCCGCTGCCGAAGGACCGCGAGGCATTCCGCTCCTTTTGTTGGGAGCTGGGGCCCTTGCCCTTGAACCGAAAGCCGCTCTTTTGAGTTGAGTTCGACTGTTTGGGACTTTCGCGGCGCGTGCGCGCGGGGGCCTGCTCGCCGAACTCGCGCTTGCTCTCGGATCGCTCCGAGTTGAATTTGGAAGCCGAGCGGCCGCCGTTCGATGCGCCCGCAGCAGCTTGACCCCTTTGGCCCCTGGCGCCTTGCTTGGCTCCATTTGCGTTGGCGCTGCGTTTTTTGCCGCCGCGGGGACGCCCGCCGACGGGCGGACGAAGCATGGCGGCTTCGATTTCTTTTTCTTTGCGCGCCGAGGCTGAACGGCGGCTGCGGATTCCACTGGCGGCGGATGAGCGCTTGGGCCGCTCGCGCTTGGCGTCCCAATCTTCACTGTTGTCGCTTTGGAAGCCGGTGACTTCGATGCGGCGGATGGGCTCGCCGAGCTTGCGCTCGATGGCGCGCACCGCGGCGTGATCGGCCGATGTGACGAAGGTGAAGGCTTTGCCGGTGGCTTCCGCTCGACCGGTGCGACCGATGCGGTGCGTGTAGGCATCGGGGGTGTTGGGCAGATCGAAATTGATCACGTGCGAAACGCCGGCCACATCGATACCGCGTGAGGCGATGTCGGTTGCGACCAACACGTCGTACTCACCGTTGCGAAAGCCCTGCATGGCGCGGTCCCGTTGGGGTTGCGACATGTTGCCCTGCAGTGCGATGGCGTTGTGCCCCAGGCGGCAGAGTTTTTCGGCCAAGCGCTTGGCTCTGAATTTCGTGCGCAAGAAGACGATCGCGGTGCGGAAGTCCTTGTGCTCGAAGAAGCTGTTCAACAGGTCGAATTTGCGCTTCTCCGCCACGGGGTAAAGCGCGTGCTCAATCGTGTTGGCGGGAGCCGAGTGATTGATGTCAACAACGTGCGGATTGTTGAGGATTTTGTCCGTCAGGATGCGAATCTCCTTGGGCATGGTGGCCGAGAAGAACAGGTTCTGACGTCGCTTGGGCAAGGCGCCCAAGATCTTTCGGATCGGCGGCAAGAAGCCCATGTCGAACATGTGGTCCGCTTCGTCGAGGACCAGCATCTCGATGTTTTCGAAGTGAACTTCGCGTTGCTGCCAAAGGTCGAGCAGGCGACCGGGGCAAGCGATGATGACGTCGGGCTTGCGGCGCAAGGTCCGGATTTGAGGACCGGCGCCGACACCGCCGAACAGGGTTACTGCGCGGAAGGGCGTGAACTTGCCCAGTACGTCGAACTCGGCGTGAATCTGAATCGCGAGCTCGCGCGTGGGCGCAATGATCAGCGCGCGCGGGCCACAGCGACGTCCCTGCATGAGGCGCGCAAGGATGGGCAGCACAAAGGCGCCCGTCTTGCCGGTGCCGGTGGGGGCTAGGCCGAGCAGGTCGCGACCCTCGAGGATCGCGGGGATGGACTTGGCTTGGATCGGGCGGGGCGTTTTGAATCCAGCCGCTTCGATTCCGCGGACAAGCTCTTGGCTGAGAGAAAACGTATGAAAGCCGGCCTCGGGCCGGTTGCTTTGCTTACTGATGATGGACCTCGTTTGCATGCAGCGAACGTTTGTCGCGGCATGATTTCTGGCAGGACCCACACAACAGCAACGGGCTTGCTCGAACCTTTGAATGCAGCGCGTTCCATCCGATGAGGACAGAGTCTGTTGCGCGCCGGGACCAACTTGGGTCCTTGCGTTTGCTTCATGCTGAACTCCCTTGTGGAGTTCATTCGCGCCGAAAATCACGGCTCGGAAGCGAAACGAGGCTCAGAAGGTAGACGGAAAAGGGCACCGGCGCCAGGGCATCGCCCAAAAATCCAGGCCGAGTCGGGCCGAATGGAGAGTCTTTGGAGCGAAGATGGTTCGGCATTCCGAGCGGCCTGTGGCAATCGGAATTCCCGCTCGATTCGCCTTTCTTGAGCCCGTTGAAAGGGCTTAAGGCCGAAATTTGACCAGGTGGCTCGGTTTGAATTGGACGCATTCGCGGGCGTGGCTGTCGGGCGGAAGCACCGGATGGCGTGCCGGATAATTTTTGCTCCTTTCGGACTTTCCGCTTTCCATGTGATTCGCATTCGCTGCCACAGGGAGTGGCTCAGCTCGCGACCGCCGATTGCTTTTTGAAACACTCGGCTGCGTTAGAATGCGGGCATGAAGCCCAAAAGCGCCCGCCACTTTTACTCGTCATTCGTCCTTATTCTTGTGTGCGGCCTGCTCAGCGGTTGTCGTTCGACAGAGTCGCAAAACAGCCCGGACATGGCCGTTGCCGAGGGCGCGGCGGCGGATGGCGAGCATGATCACGATGCCGAACAAGGTGATCCGCATACCGGGGCGGATCACATAGAGGGGGATGGTCACGCTCACGATGAGCAACATGAAGCGGGACACGATCGGCACACAGAGCGCTTCGCATTCGTCTTCCTGGAGGCGGGGGATCGGGGAGAGGACTTGAGCGACGACGAGGTCCAAATCGCGGCGGTTGGGCATCGCGAAAACATTGAGCGCCTGGCAGAGGAGGGCGTCTTGCTCCTGGCGGGTCCCTTTGGAATGACAAAGTTGGCGCCTCAGCACCGCGGCATTTTCGTCTTCGACCTTGCGGACGTTGAGCAGGCCAAGCTGCTGACAGCGACGGATCCGGCGGTTGAAGCGGGAGTGTTGGGTATGCGCGCTTTCCCCTGGAGCACCGACGCACCGCTGCGTCGCGTACGCGAACTTGCCCAGGCTCGGAAAGAACGCGGAGAGGCGTTCAAAGGTCTTGCTTATGTGCTCGGAATCGGAACTCCGGCCGATGCGGCCCGCAAGAGTTTGGCCGAGTTGCAAATCCAAGGCAGGGTGCCGTTCGCGGGCGAACTTGGGGCTGAGCGCTCCGGCCAACTGTTATTTGCGCTCAGCGCAGATTCGATTCCAATGGCTCAGGATTGGATCGGCGCCCTTCCCGGCAGCACGGAAGTGTCCTGGAAGCTCAGCAACTGGTATGCGACGGAATTTGTGATGCAGCTAATTGATTGACGACGGGGCAACGCGAATGGGGGCCCTGCATTGTTTAGGGGCGACTGAAAGATTGTGAGCCGGCTTGATGAAGCGAAGCTGTTGAGAGACTTGTGCGCGCGCGATTGGTTTATCTAGAAGTTTTCCCACACACGCTTCTCATTTCCGCGCGCGCCCTTCGAATTGCGTTGTTCCACACTTGTGTTTCCACCGGACGCCGATCCGGCGATGTTTCGCTAAAGGGCACTCGTGGAGCCCATGGCGACATCCGCGCGGCCATCCGCTTCGACACGCGCCTGTGTGTGCAGGACTTGTACCGGCCCGGTGATGGCGGAGAAAGCTTGTTGTAAATGAGGCCAAGCTTGATTGCGTGAAGTCTAACTGCGCAGTTCTCATGGGTGCCTTGGTGAGCAATCATGTGCGCCAATCACCATGGAGTCAGAAGGCTTTGGAAGGGAATGAAAATGAACACTGCAATGAAACTTGGACTTTGCTGCATTTCGTTCGGCTTGCTGGTGGGGCTCTCCCGGGGTCAGGAGCA
>JAJDES010000085.1 GCA_029259675.1 Planctomycetota bacterium | reverse complement strand
CGCTCGGTCGCGATGCGCGCAGGGCCTGGCCTGCGGATTGGGATTCTCCGCTGATTGCAGATGTGACCCTTCCGCGCGATGCGCGGCTTTCTGTGGCCGTCGCAACTGTGCGCGGTTCTCTTCCCGCGGGGACAAGCGTTCAGTTGCTGTGTGAGTTGCGCGAAGCGGGCAAGGGCTGGCGCTCCATGGGCAAGCGCGAATTGAAAGACGCCCAAGATCGTTGGCAGCCGTGGGTGGTGGACTTGTCCGCCTTCGCCGGTCGCGAAGTGACGTTGGCATTGCGCGCCGTGCAAGGCACACCTCGCACACTTCCGGCTGTTTTGAGCGAATCGAGGCAGTCTAAGCGCGCGCGCGTTTTGTGGGCGACGCCCATGGTTCTGGGCGAACCGATTAAGGACCGCAAACCGGACATCGTCTTGGTCACGCTCGATACCTTGCGCGGAGACGAACCGGGCTTCGCGGGCGGGCGTGCGCCGACGCCCTTTCTCGATCGCTTGGCGAGCGAAGGACTCGTGTTTGAAAGCGCCTGGTCTTCGACCAACTCCACCCAACCTTCGCACGCGTCGATCTTGACCGGCTTGGCTCTGCAGGATCACGGGGTGGTCGACAACTACTCAGCGGTTCCGCACGAGGTCACGACCTTAGCCGAAGAGTTGCGCGAGCGCGGTTACCACACGGTTGCGGCAGTCAGTCAGCCTTGCCTGGGGCTGGGCTGCGGCTTCGGCCAGGGCTTCGATCAATTCCTGCAACCCGCCTCCGACTCGCACTTGGACGGTGCCAGCACCTTGCAGGGCATCGAAGCGTGGTGCGAGGAATGGAGCGCAGCCGGCGAGCGGCCGCTCTTCCTGTGGTTGCACCTGTACGATCCGCACACGCCCTATGTGCCGCCGGATGATTTCATGCAGAGCTACGCAGCCGAGCACGGCCCCATACCTCCCAAGCATGCGGATCCGGCATCGATGCCGATTTTGGATGTCGTCCCCGCCGATATGGAGTTCCTCCTGGGCACGACCAACATCGAGTGGGCGCGCACCCAATACTCGGCCGGCGTCGCCTACGCCGATCTTCTGTTGGAGCGCACGGACAAGGCCCTGCGCGACGCCGGTTTGCTCTCGCGCGCTGTTTGGGCGGTGACCGCGGATCACGGCGAATCCCTGGGAGAGCGCAACAGTTGGTTCAACCACCGCGGCCTCTATCCCGAGGTGACGCGCGTCCCGCTGATCTTGAACGGCCTGGGGACTTCGGGCTCGAACGCTGAGCCCGTTTCGACGCTCGACATTGCGCAGACTCTTTTGCAAGCAGCCGGCGGGTCCAGCGCGACCATGGGGCGCGGCGAAAACCTAAACGACACTCGGGCGCCCGAGTCCAAGCGAACGATTTGGTTCGAACACGCCAGCAATCATCAAGTCGGGTGCCGCAGCGGACCGTGGTACTTTGTGACTACGATTAGCGATGACATGAGCTTTGGCCTCGAAGTTGTTGTCGATGAAGCCGGCCGCAAAGTTCCGCAATTGCCGAACGTGCCGAAGGGAACTCACTTCCTCTTCAATCTCGAACAAGATCCCGAGTTGACAGCAAACCTGGCGGAGAGTGAGCCCGATGTCGTCGACGCTTTTCTGCGCGAATTGCAAGCTTGGCGCGCCAGTGCCGAGGGCATGCGCAGTGGCTTGCGCGCCATGACGCCCGAAGACATCGCTGAATTGGGAGCTCTCGGCTACGCCGATCAACTCAAGCTGGATGTGCCCGAAGGGGACTAGTCGCGTTCGGTATGGCGCAGGGAAATTTGCGCCGGGAGCCAGCTAGGGATTGAGCACAACAGCCCAGGCTTGGCCGTCATCGTCCAGCAGGAGCTTGGAGGTGCCCAAGCTCAAGAGGGTGGCGGCGGCTTGTTCCGCTTGGGTTTCCTTCGGCCACCAGGGGAAGCGCGCGGGCAGGACCGTGTCGCGCAGGAGCACGACTCGTTCTCCGGCTTTCAGGCGCGATTTAAGCCAGCCCTCAAGGGCTATTTGACGTTTGCCGCCGGCTGCGATTGCGGAGCTGGCGTCGAAGAGTCTTGCGCTGCCTACTCCGGCGCGGCGCGCGGCGTAGTGGGCGCGGGCGTCGAGTGCGACGATCCAACCGCCGCTGCCCGTATTGGATTCGGCTTCCAAAACACGTTCGTGCATGAGCGAGCCACGATTGTGACGCACGATCATGTGGAAGTTGGTCGCGGCGGTTAGAACGCATGCGGCGCCCAAGAGCAAGGCTTCTGGAAGAGCGCGCGCCGGACCGGTGCGCAGCAAGAGTGCGGCCATTAGGAACAAGGGCACCAAGGTGGTGCTGTGGTGCTCCATGTTGGACGGTTCCCACCAGGCGAAGAAGCACAGGCGCGTGAGCGCGAAGAGGGCCAGGGCCAGCGCGGCTTTGCCCGTTGTGCTGCGGAAGAAAATGGCCTTGGGCATGAGTGCGGCCGAAAGCAGGGCGAAGCTGCCGAGGGCGGCCGCGCTCAAGCCGCCGAAGCTGGCGAAGTCGCCGCGCATGAACAGCGGGCGCAACTCGACCAAACCGTAATTCCAAGCGGCGCCGGTTAAGCCTATGGCGAGCGACCAGGATGTAATTCCGGGAGCATGGCCCCAGGTGCCCTGATCAATCAGTCCGCGCAACCAAGGGATGAAGGCTTGCTCCGATCCGGACAGGGCCCAGCCGAAGCTGTAAAGGCAAACGGCAAGCGTTCCCGCGGCTCCGACGGTGACGATGCTCGTTCGCATTCCGAGCAAGAGCGGCAGGATCGGTAGGATCAGGATGGCGTCTTGCCGCAGGAGGATGGCCAGCAAAAGCCAAAGTGTGGAGCGCAGCACATTGCTTGGGCGCAGGCCGAGCTTTGTTTGCACGGCTTCGACCAACAGCCAGGCCAAGGCGGCCGCCGCGGGCGTGTAGGTTTCGCCGACAGCCGAATAGAGCCACGTGCCTGCGGCCACTGTCGCGCAGGCTGCCAAGGCCGTTGCGCGCAAGTTGCCCGCAAGTTGAGCGGCCAAGCGGAACACGGCCAAGACGAACAGAGCTCCGCCAATGCTGGAGATCCATTGCTGCGCCCAAAGGTAATCGGCGGTTGTGGGCGCGGCTTCTCGCCATAGCTGTGCGGGCCAAGCCAGGAGCGCCGCCAGCGGGTGGAAGAGCAGGTGGTGGGGGTGCACCAAGCCCTGGCATGTTCCGGCCGCCATGTCCGCGGCGTAATGAATCGCGTCGTTGCCGAGCAGTTCGCCGTCGCTCGTAACGGAGAAGGTGGCGCTGTAGAGCAGGGTTGTGAAAACAAATAGCAGCCACTGCGTTGCTCTTGAGGGGAGCTTCGGGCCGTGGACTTGCCAATCCGTTGCGCCCAACGCTGCGCTACCTGAGGAGTCCAATGTCGCTTCGCCCTGGGCCGACAGAATCAGACCTCCGCCGGGCGCGAAGGGGCTTCGGGCAAGTCCGGCATGTCCATGGCTTGCCAATCGAGTTCTTTGCAGGCTCCGTACAGGTGCTCGAGGTCGTAGTAATCGCGCGCTTCCTTCTGAAGCACGTGCACGACCACGCTGCCGTAATCCAGCAGGGCCCACCAACCGACTTCATCCGCTTCCACCGGACGGTGCAACTCACCCGCGGCCTTGAGGCGCATGTGAATCTCGTTGTAGAGGGCCTTGGCCTGGGGCCGGCTGGTGGCGGTGATCAACACGAAGTAATCGGCGATCTGAATTTGCTCGCCAACGTCCAGGACGCGGATGTCCTCACCTTTTTTTTGATCGGCCAGGTGCGCGACTGCGACGGCCAGCTCTTGAGCTTCGATCTTGGAACTCCTAGTGGTTGGGAGGGCTTAGTGCCTCCTGCAGAAGACTAACACAGGCCGGGAATCAGGCCGGGAATA
>JAJDES010000084.1 GCA_029259675.1 Planctomycetota bacterium | reverse complement strand
AAATTCCGCCAAGTCGGGGAAGGGCAGCATCAGGGTGCTGGTCATGTCAATCGTGGCGGTCAAATCCGCAACGTAAACGCCGACAGCTCCGACCAATCGGCGCCCCACACACAGGGCGTCGGGGTTCGCGCAGGCCGTTGCCGTTGTGTTTTTGTAGAGCGGAATTCCGCCGGGCAATGGGGTCATGCCCGGTGTCGGCCGGCTGCCATCGGAATTCGTCAGCTGCGGAATCGGCGGAATGTTGATGGCTCCGCGATTCGAAATGTCAATTTGCCACAGGGGTCCCTGGGGCGTGTTCTTAATGCCGGTGGTCGGTTGGCGCGGTGCCAAACCCATGCAGCCGGGGATGGCTAAGCCCGTCGCTTGGTCGATGCACGGATCGATGTAGCGCGTCGTATCGAAAACCGAGGGGAAGTGAAACGTGCTGATGAACTGGCCGGTGCGCGAGGTCAACGGCGCTTGGCTGTGACTCAAATATGCAGCGGTTCGAGCCAATGAAACGGCGAATTCGTTCTCCGGATCGCCGGTTCCATCGCCGCGGCTGTTGTACAGCTGCAAGATGTTTCCGACGCGGTCGGTAACAGCGACGGAAACTTCGAAATTCGCCAGAGTTGTGGCCCCAATCGCCTGAATGGCGGCCACCACAACGCTATTAGCTTCAGCGTTTGTGAGCACGTCCCCAGCCGCGACTGTCGTGAAGTCCACCGTTGCGACGAACGGCGTTTGACCTCCACCACCAACGCTGCAACCGGGAAGGCTTGTCGCCAACCAAATTGATGAGATGGCGGCGAGCGCCAGGGCGAAACGAACCGGTCGACACTTTCTAAAGTGCATGCCTATCACGTGCTCCTCCTCGACCGCAGTGCGGCAATACATCCATAGGCGCCCTCCAATAGTGAGGGGCGCTCCCCAGCGCGCATCCTAAGTGCGCGAATCCATTCCGCCAAGGTGGGGAATTGCGGCAAGCTAGGAAAGCCCAAATTGTGGAAAGTTTAGTCGGTGCATATTTGCCCAAGCCGCGAATACTTCGTGCGGACTCGGACAGCGCTTTTCGAATTCCCGTGCTATGCTCCGCGCGCAAACCGCAACGCTCATATTTTCGACGTTGGCGGTTACACGGAGGAGCAGAAACAAGGAGGAGCGGATGATCCGTATCAACGGATCCGTGCACTCGGTGGTGCCCGGGGCCATCGACAGTGTCGTTGTACGCATCAAACCAGTCGCGGCTGCATGCCTCGCTCTGGCGGGCTTGTGCTTCGGATGTATTGGGAACCAATACAGCGAGCAGCGCCATGGAATCGAAGCGGGCTCGTCAGCTCCGATTCCAAACGGCAGAGATTCTTCGAGTACGGATTTGTCCGCGACCTACGCGACGAATACCGGTTCGATTGAAGCTGCGCAATACAGCACAAGCATGGAAGGGAGTCTTTCGGGCCCCGAACCCTCCAAGTCGACAATTGCCGGAACTTCGACGGTTCTTCCTTTGAATGTCGACCCGAGCAATACCCAGCCAAGTTCAAACGGGAGCGTCGGAGTTCGTAGCGGTGATCCCACCGAAACGACGGATGGGAACGCGCCCGCGGCTGGAATCAGCCAGGAAGGCGGGGACGAGGAAGAGCTGCAGTCGTACATGGCTCCGGTCTTTTCCCGTTGGTACGGAAAAGGCAACCCCTATGTGTTGAAGGATGTCGTCATCGGCGGAAGGGAGCTAGGCGATGTCCCTATCCAGCCTCCGGACTATGACGAGGTCAATCGCGTCTCAAACAAGTGGAACTCCTACCAACAACACCGCTTCAAGGGGGATTTCCCGCTCGACCCGATCCACGGTGAGGACCTGTTCCTGGACATCAACGTCACCGAGCGTTTGCTCTTTGAACAGCGCAAACTGCCGATTGGAACAGGAATTACGGGGTCTGCGGTAAGCGGCGGCGCTATTGACCAGGACTTTTTCGGCGGCAGTAAAGTCCAATTCGGGCGCAGCGATTTCGCAGTTAGCTTCGACCTGTTCAAGGGCCAGCAAGCTTTCAAGCCGGTTGAATGGCGCTTGAAGATCACTCCCGTTTTTACCTACACCGACATCAGTCTTGATGAAGTCGGCGGGGTCAAGATCAATGTTGCCGGTGGTCGTACGCGCCAGGAATCGGATGTCGCCCTACAGGAAGCGTTGTTCGAGTATCACCTGTTCGACATCACAGATCGCTACGACTTCATCTCCAGCGAAATCGGCATCTTGCCGTTCCGCAGTGATTTCCGCGGCTTCATCTTCGACGACACCAACTTGGGCGCGCGGCTGTTCGGCAACTACGACGAAAACCGCTGGCAGTACAACTTGGTGTACTTCGACATGCTCGACAAGGACACGAACTCCGAGTTGAACAAGTTCGAGGATCGCGAGCAGGAAGTTTTCATTGCCAACGTTTATCGGCAGGATTGGCCCGTTTTTGGCTTCGTCTCGCAGTTCTCCTTCCACGCGAACAACGACCACCGCAGCACCGAGTTTGACGACAACGGTTTCCTGGTAAGCCCGGCACCTGTCGGCTTGGCCAAAGTCAACAAAGTCCAGTCCTACTACCTTGGTTGGACCGGTGAAGGTCACCTGGATCGCATCAACGTGACCCACGCGCTGTACCACGCCTTCGGCAAGGAAGATCTCAATCCCTTCGCGGCGCGCGAGGTCGACATCGACGCTCAAATGGCGGCACTGGAGATTTCCTACGATGTCGATTGGTGGCGCCCGCGCCTCTTCTTCCTTTATGCATCGGGCGATGACGATACCCGCGACGGCGACGCCAAGGGCTTCGACGCCATTCTGGATGCGCCCAACTTTGCAGGTGGACCGCTGTCCTTCTTCAACAGTCAGGCCATTCGCCTTTTGGGCGTCAACTTGACCAACGCCTTCAGTCCCCTGCCCGACTTGCAGTCGAACAAGCTTCAGGGACAGTCGAACTTCGTGAACCCCGGCCTGCACCAGATCGGCGGCGCGATTGATGTGGAGCTGACGCCTACGTGGCGCGCTCAATTCGGCGGCAGCTACCTGCGTTTCGCCGAATCCGATCCGCTTGAGGTTTACCTCGAGCTGCCTCGCGTCGAACGCGAAATCGGCTACGAACTCTTTATGGGCACCCAATGGCGCCCGTGGTTGACGAACAACGTCATTCTTCAGGCGGGAGCATCGGCATTGGTGGTTGGGGATGGCTTCGAGCGCATCTACCAGTCCGACCAAACCCTTTACTCGGCCTTCTTGCAGATCTTGCTCACCTGGTAAGGCGCCGCGCCGAACCGAAGAGCTTGTCGATCACCCCATGCGTGCAGATAACCAGAGCGAGCTGGACATGAAGAATTGCGGAATAACTCGATTCGGGCAAAACCTTGCTTTGTCACTTGGAATGAAGCTTTGCCTGGGATTTGCGGGCTTGGCCCTCCTGCTTGGGGGGTGCGCCCACGAGCAAACGTGGACGCCTTCCTATCAACCCACGGCCATGGCCAACCGCGGCAAGATCAAGGTCGACGGGGAGTGGATTCGGCCCAAAGAGCGCTCGCTCGAGCAAATCGCGCAATTGGATCAAAACTGCGTCGCTTGCCACACGGGGGCGGTCGATCCCCACGACAGCATGCAAGGACTGTCCTGTGTGGATTGCCACGGCGGTGATGCCAATGCCACCACAGAGGAGGCGGCTCACGTTCAGCCGCGGCATCCCGAAACTTGGACGGGTTCAGCCAACCCGGAGGTCTCTTTCGCGAGGTTGAATGACGAAGACCCCGAGTTCATTCGCTTCATGAACCCGGGCGACTTGCGGATCAGTTCGGAAACCTGCGGTTCGTGTCACGACGACGTCAATCGCAATGTCGGGCGTTCGATCATGTGCACGGGCTCGCACTTCTTTGGGGTCGCGCCCTATGCCAACGGCATCCTGCCCAACAAGAAAAGCCTCTTCGGCGAGTCCTACAGTCGCGAGGGCATTCCGCAGGTCCTGCTGGCCATGTCCCACCCGACCGAGGAAGAGGCCGCACGCAGTGTTTTGCCTTACCTGCTTCCCCTGCCGCACTTCGAGGTGACTCAAACGGGCAACATTTTCCGCGTCTTTGAACGCGGTAGCCGTCTGGGCCACACGGGTTTGGGGCTCAACGGTCTGCCGGTTCCGCTGATCGGCTTGCCGGACAAGCTTGAGGATCCGGGTCGCCCCAACAACCGCATGTCCGACCGCGGCTTGGGAACGAAGAACCGCATCGATTTGCCCTTGCTGAACGTCTTCAAAACGCGCTTGAACGACCCCTTCCTGTCCTTCTTAGGCACGAATGATCAGCCCGGCGACTTTCGCTCCAGCGGTTGCACCGCCTGCCACATGGTTTACGCGAACGACCGCAACCCGGTCAGTTCGGGTCCCTGGGCCAAATTCGGCAACACCGGCAAAGGCAACGTGAGTACGGATCCCTGGGGCAAGCCGATCGAAGCTGACGAGTCCATTTCCCAGGACGAATCCGGCCACCCGATCATGCACAAGTTCACCAAGGCGATTCCGACGAGTCAGTGCATGACCTGCCATCACCACCAGCCGAACTCCTTTGTGAACTCCTACTTGGGCTTCACGATGTGGACGTACGAAACGGACGGGGGCCCGATGTGGCCGGAGGAGCAGACTTATCCGACTCACGAGGAGTGGTACAACGTCCACAAGCACAATGCCGAAGGCGCCGCTGTCTACGGCAAATGGGGCGATCGCGAGTTCTTGGCCGAAACCGCCGAGCACAACGACGAGATGGAGCACACCCAGTTCGCCGATTATCACGGCCACGGCTGGATGTTCCGCGCCGCCTTCAAAATGGACCGCAAGGGCAACCTCCTGGATGCCGACGGCGCCATCATCGATTACGACAAGCCCGGCAAGATGAAGGGTGTTTCGCCCAAGCTTGGCAGCGACCCAACTGTTGCGGAGATCTTGGCCGGTATCCTCGGTCCCCAAGAGGGATCGCCGGTGCACCTCAAGGACATTCACGCCGAACGTGGCATGCACTGTGTGGATTGTCACTTCGAGCAAGACAATCACGGTGACGGCAAGCTGTACGCGGAATACCAAGCGGCAGTCGAAATCACTTGCCAGGATTGCCACGGTTCATTTGAGGAAGCTCAAGCCGGACTTACCGGTGGCGATGGTCGCCCCGATATGAGCACTTCAGGGCCGGCCAGCGGCTCCACGCGCGATCGCGACGGTGTCTTGACCAGAGGAAACAATCGCCACCGTTTGGAGGACATGGAAACGCCGTGGGGCGACGATCGATTCTTCCAGGATGAAGAAGATGGTCGTTGGTATCAGCGCTCCTCCCTCTACCCGGAACTGACTTGGCCGCTGGTACAGGTTTCCGAGATGATCGATCCCAATGATGGAGATCGCTACAACGAGGAAGCGGCTTACGCCAAGTGTCAAGTGAGCTCCGACGGTGGTGCGGCCCACGGCGACGGCCGAATGGAATGCTACTCCTGCCACAACTCGTGGATTACCGCCTGCTTTGGTTGCCACTTGCCGCAGAAAGCGAACTGGAAGACGGAGCAGAACCACGGCGAGGCTTTGACTTTACGCAACTACGCTTCCTACAACCCCCAGGCCGTTCGCGACGCTTCCCTAATGCTGGGCATCGCCGGCGACGCCAAAGGAAACCGGATCGCGACCGTGCGCTCTTCTTCGGCGCTAACGATTTCCTCGGAGGACTCCACTCGTCAGCGGATCTACGGTCAAGTGCCCACGATCGCTGCGAACGGAATGTCGAGCCAAGTGTTCAACACGCACTTCCCGCACACCGTGCGGACAACGGAGACCCGCAAGTGTGACGATTGCCACGTTTCTGACGATGGTGACAACAACGCTTGGCTGGCGCAGACGTACTTGCTGGGCACTAATTACGTGAACTTCATTGGCTTCCGCGCCTACATCGCCAATGGAGAAGGCGGAATCGAAGGAGTTCAGGTCACCGAATGGGAAGAGCCGCAGGCCGTGCTCGGCTCCGAATTGCACGCCCTGGCCTACCCCGACGAATTTGCCAAGCACCAGGAGCGCGGAGGCCTCTTGGGTGGTGAGCTGGGCGAGCGCAGAGTTACGCACCACGGCGCGCCGAACGCGCGCAGCATTCAATTGCGCGGCGAGTACATCTACGTCGCCAATGGTGAGGGTGGGTTCCGTGTTTATGACGGCGCGAACATCCACAACAAGGGATTTTCGGAGCCGATTACGACCCAACCGGTTTCACCCTTGGGTCAGGACACCCACGTCTCGACCAAGTTCGCGACAGCGGTTGCGCTGCCCACGAACAATCACATCAGCATGTCGCGCAAGTTCCGCCCGGAGAACCGCGAGACGCCCTACGAGTACAAAGGGCGTACCCAAAACATGCATGAGTCCTATCGCTACGCCTATGTCTCCGACTCGGTCGAAGGCTTGATCGTGGTGGATATCGACTGCCTCACGGATTTCGATCCGCAAAACAACTTCATTGAGCGCGTAGCGACCTTCAATCCCGGCGGCATCCTGAATGGAGCCGTAAACCTGGAAGTTGCTGGAACGACAGCTTACATCTGCTGCGACAGGGGCATCGTGGCGGTCGATATCAACGATCCACTCGAGCCGAGGGTGCTGGCAGAGGTCGCCTCTCCGTCGATTGTGGATCCGACCGCAATTAGGGTTCAGTTCCGCTACGCCTTCGTGACCGATTCAGAGGGACTGAAAGTGATCGACGTCACCGATCCCGGTGAGATGAAAATCGTCTCCGGTGCATCGCTGGCCATAGATGATGCGCGTGGCCTTTACGTTTCGCGCACCTACGCTTACGTCGCAGGAGGCGCTCAAGGCCTGGTGATTGTGGACGTTGAGCGACCGGAGAATCCGCGCTTGCAGCAGGTTTACAACGCGGACGGGAAGATCGGAGATCTCAATTCACTGGTTGTGGGCATGACCAACGATTCTTTGTTTGCCTACCTCGCAGATGGGGTCAACGGCATGCACGTGGTCAAGTTGGTGTCACCCACGGATGGGGGTCGCAGCGCCTACGGGTTCTCGCCCACGCCGGTGCCGCAATGGATCGCTTCGCACGAAGCCAGCGGGCCCGTTTTGGCGGTGTCCGAGGGCCTGGATCGCGACCGAGCCGTGGACGAAAGCGGCAATCAAATGGCTGCTTTCGGCCGCATCGGCGGGCGCCCCATGAATTCCGAGGAAATGAAGAGGCTCTATCTCACGGAAGGTGAATTGCTAGCTCCTTCCGAGAATGTTCCCGAGGGTTGGTCGCCCCAATGGCCTCGTGAAGAGGAAGAAACTTCAGCCAAGGCCACAACTCCCAAGGAGTCCGCTTTGACCTCTTCGAGGTAGGACGCGTATCCTGGCAGCGCCGGACCTCTCCGGCGTTTCCAGCCAACTTATCTGGAGGAGTTTCGATGGCAGATTGGGTCTTCCGGGTTTGTGAATCCGGAAAGGCAGACCGGGAAATCCCTGTAAGGGAAGGATTGACCTTCGGTCGGCATCCAGAGTGTGAATGCCAACTGGAGGACGGGCGCGTTTCGGCGCGCCACGCCCGAGTCGTCACATTTGATGGGGAACTCCAACTAGAGGATCTGGGGAGTACCAATAAAACGCACCTGGAGGACGGCAGCGTTCTCAGCAAAGGTGAACGCACACCCATTGCCTCGGGTCTCAAGTTCCAGGTCGGCGATGTAAGCGTCGAAATCCTGGGTCCGCCTGCCACCGTTGCAAACACGGTGGAAGAGGACGACGACGAAGACATGGGCCAGACCTTGGTCGGTGGACCGCCTCCCAAGGCGGAGCCCAAGGCGGAGCCCAAGGCGAAACCCGAGGCGAAACCCGAGGCGAAACCCGAGGCAGAGGCGCCGGCGAAGGCCGAGGCAAAGGCGCCCGCCAAGAAGGACACCGCGTCAGAAGAGTCGGAGCCCAAGCAGGAAGCGCCTGCGGAGAAGCCGGCGAAGAAAGCACCTGCTAAGAAAAAGCCGGAGCCTGAGGCCAAAGCGGATGAGGTGGCCGAAGCCAAGCCGGACAAGGCTGAATCTAAGAAGGCAGACGAGCCGAAGGCCAAGAAGGCAGAGTCGGACTCCGAAGAATCGGCGAAGAAGGCAGATTCTGAAGCAAAGGCGAAGGACGTAAAGCGACCGGAGGAAAAGCAGGTTGTGATGAAGCCCGTAGCGAAGAAGGCTGCAGCTGCGGACAAACCCAAGAAAGCGCCGGCGAAGGTCGAGGCAGCCGCCGAAGCGCAGGGCGAGGGGGAGCCGGCCAAAGAAAAGGCGGCAAAGCCGAAGGCCAAAGAGGCGGCTGCACCAAAAGCTGAGGCAAAGGAAAAGCCCAAGGCGACGGCTGATCCGAAAGCCGATGAAGCTTCGGCTAAGAAGTCGGCTGAGGACAAAGAGGACGCCAAAGCGCCGGCCGAAAAGAAGGCGGCTGCTGAGGCGAAGGCGGAACCCAAAGCCGAACCTAAGGCGGAGCCGAAAGCCGAGCCCAAGGCGGAACCCAAAGCCGAACCTAAGGCGGAAGCAAAACCAGAGCCCAAAGCGGAGCCGAAGGCCGAACCCAAAGCGGAGCCGAAAGCCGAGCCCAAGGCGGAAGCAAAGCCCGAGCCCAAAGCGGAGCCGAAGGCCGAGTCCAAGGCAGAACCCAAAGCCGGACCTAAGGCGGAAGCTAAACCCGAACCCAAAGCAGAGCCAAAGCCCGAGCCCAAAGCAAAGCCGGCGGCTGCTGCGGACAAGCCGGAGGAAAAGGAATCGGCTCCTGCTAAGAAGGAAGACGCTCCTAAGCCGAGCGCCGACAAAGAAAAGCCGGCAGCAGCGGCGGCAAAGGGGAAAGAAGAAGAGAAGCCTGCCCCGGCCATGCCTGCTGTGGACGCGGCGGAAGCGGATGTTGACACCGAAGATGAGGGCATGAACACCGTTATGCAGATGGACCCCAATTTTGAAGGTCTATCAGCGGCTGCGGCATTGCAGGATCTTCAGCCGCGACTTGTTGTCGCCGACAAGGCCGGCGGTCAAATAGCAGACATTTTGGAATCGAGTTTCAAAATCGGTCGGCGCAAGTCGGGTGATTTGAACTTGGTGCTCGAGCACGACGGAGTGTCGGGCGAGCACGCTTCGATCGATTTCGATGGCGGCCGCTTTTTTCTCAAGGACATGGGCAGCACCAACGGCACTTTCCTTGGAGAGGAAAAGCTGGTGAAGCGCGCCTCGCGCGAAATTGCACCAAACTCCCGCGTGCGCTTCGGGCCGGTAGAAGCTCTGTTCGTCGTTGACAAGGACATTGAGGGGCGAGCGCTTTCGACAGAGAGCTACGTCCGAGCCCTGAGCATTTTGATTAAGGGCAATGTCGTCACGCAGTTGGAAGGAACGACTGCAACCAGGGAGGCGGCAGAACTAAAGCGCAGTGCCGGCGAGGTCCTCGTGCGCGACGGCAAGGTCAGTCCGGCTCAATGGGTCGATGCGCTTGAACAAGTTCGACTACTGGCTGTGGTGAAGCCTTCACGCAAGGAGATAAAGCCCAACCCCAAAATTCTGATAATCGCCGTAGCGGCCATCGTGCTCATTGCGGTCCTGATCAAATTGCTGGCTTCGTGAAGGAACGCATCTCATGAGAAGTCCGGTAGGAGCGGGAGGCACGAATCTGCGACTTGCAGCATTGAGTGCTTTCGTCCTTTGCGTATGCGCAATTGCGACCAACGCCTCAACTTCCAATATCGGCACAGCGGCACCAGTAATCGAGATTCCGGCGGTGCCAGCAAGTGGAGTGCAGGCCGTTGCCAGTCAGTCGGCGCAGATTAGTTCGGAACTCTTCAGCGCCTTGGTGGGCGCGGCTGCTGTGGCGACACAAGAGCCCCAGGGTGCGGAGCGCAAATTTACGCACAAGCAGCACGTTCCGGCATCCTGGATGCCTTCGCGGGGAAATATGAACCCGATCGAAGTGATGCGCGATTGCCGCGGCTGCCACGTCTACGAATCGGACGGAGCGGGCGGCGAAAAGGTCGTGGACCCCCAGGCTGTTTGCACCATTTGCCACGTCAACACGGACCTGTTCAAAATTAGTGAGACGGCTCCCTATCTGAATGGACTTGATCCGTTGCGCGAACTGGGCTTGTTTGGAGATTCCTTTTTGCACATTGAGCACGATTCTCTGACTTGCCGCGAGTGTCACGAGCCGAAGGGTGTCAAGGGAGACAAGTTTGATTCCCTCGGTTCAACGCTTTTTGTCCCGCGCAGCTTTGGCGAGTGCGATCGTTGTCACAACCCCAATTCCAAGAACGGACCTACTGCGCCGCAGGACTACCAGACTCTTTTCGGCAAGCAGGCCAAGTCGGAGTCCCCAGAGGACTTTCAAAAGCGATTCCTGGCTTCGCTAAATGCGAAGGAAAGCATGGGCTCGACGGAAGTCGGGGACTTCTACCACGACGATCACCTGATTGAGACCGATGGAATCTGGACGCTAGACGACAATCAGAGCTTTGAGTTCGGTGGCAAAGCGAAAGATTCAAACTGCGGCAGTTGTCACGGTCCGATCTTTGAATCCACTCAGGCAGACTTTCCCAGAGGCGGAATAAACAGTGAAAACTGCGGGTCATGCCACATCCAGGAAAGCGAAGTCCAAATTCGATTCCTAACCGAAGAAGCGGAGGTCGGCAGCGGGGCTTGGCGAACATTCTTCCACCGCGACCATCTGCAGTTTGGCGAAGTCGAGTCGATTCTCAACAGTGATCTCATTAGCGAAAAGAGTTGCGCTGTTTGCCACGTCTATCAGGAAGATCGCAATGGGCAGTTGCTCTCGACCTACGACGTCTTGCCCGAATTCATGGGATTCAAGGGCTGTGTGCAATGCCACGTCGAAGAGAAGTGGTCGGCTTCAAGTAATCACCACACTCGCTTGCAAGATCGCGATTGGGATGCGAAAGGCAGTCGCTGCCTCACTTGTCACGAGTTTGGTCAGCCTGACATTGCCAATCTGAGGCCGCAGGCGACGGTCCAGCGCGTTTATGCCAAAGACTTCGAAATCTCCGTTCAATACCACCCTGGCATTGTGCTCGAGGACCGAGCGCAAACCTGTGCGGAGTGCCACCGAGCCGAAGTTGGCGAGCTCCCCAGTCGTGTTGAAGTTCGCGCCTTCAATCACGATACGCATCTTCCAAACCCGGAATTGGTGACGCAGGAGGATTGCGACAGTTGCCACGACAGCAATGTCGCTCAAACCAAGCGATCCGAGGACTTAGGCGTATTCTTTTACGGTACGCGACTTGAAGCAGAGGATCCTCGCTTCGGCCTAACTTACAACCCCGGAGCCTGTGCGAAGTGTCACAAGGGGGCGCAGCCGGTACCGAACCAAAGCTTCAAGGAGCTTCAAGTTACGAGCTTCCCGCATTCCGTTCACCTGCAGGGTTCAGAGTTCATGCAGCTGGATTGCACGAGTTGCCACGGTGTATCCGAACGAGATATCAATGGCGAGCGCCGGATCGGTGTGCTTCCTGAGGCTGCGGATTGCAGCAAGTGCCACGCGCATGAAGGTAAAAAAGTGGCCTTCACGGGTGAAGCCGATCGATTGGAAGTCAACAGTTGTGGCCTATGCCATGTTGCTGACGGCACGCGCGAGTTAGCTCAAAGGGAACGGCAAATCCCCAAAGTAAAAGAGCCCTTGCTGGCTTCGCGGATCAACATGGGCACCTTTGCTGATTCCAAAGTTGCGCAGTATCACCCAAGCGACAGAGCTTGCGATGAATGCCACGCCGATACCGATCGCGAATTGATCAAGCGCGGCGCCAAAACCTGGACCACCGGCAACGAACGCAACCCGGATTCGCGCAACTCGTACCTGCATGAAAAGTTGGGCTATGACTTCGGTAACGGTCAGTGCATTCAGTGCCACTGGGACCGAGCTAGAAAAAGTGGCGGCCGCTGGATAGGGGATTATCCCGATGTCGAGGCGGTTCGGGAGAAGCTTGGAAACCTACTCGTGGATCAAAGCGGCAATCGAATCTACGGAGTTTCGAGGTAGGGGCGCAATCGAATGAATTTACCCATCGCCCGAAAATCGCGACGCAATCGCCTGGCTTCCTTCGTCAATCGGAGTTGCTTTGTTCGGCGCGGTTCATTGCATCGTTCCGGGTTTGATGAGCCGAAAGAAAGGAGCATTTCTTGAATACGACCTACTTCAAGTCGATCCACGCTTTGTGGGCGTTGCTCATTGCCTCCGGCTTTGTCGTTTGGCTTGTGCTCGGGGAATACAGCATGGGGCGAGCGGCTGGGTCCGACCGCGGCTACTTGCTTTGGTCCGGTTGGGTGGCCTTGACGTTGTTCTTCATCGTGGGCGCCTATTCGCTGCGCAAGTACATTCACAAGCTTGGTTGGTCGCCCGAGTTCCGCTATCAAGCCGATCCCAAAGCGGTTGAACAAACTGAAGATGCGATCAACAACCTGAATCGCGAGATCGCGGAGGGTCGCCTGATAAATCGTTCCGACATGTTGTCCAGGGCTAAGCTGGCTTTGTCACAGGCCGGCACTGGACGCATTTTTCGGCCCGAACTGGATGTGGAGAAGATCGGTGAAGTCGAACACTTCTCGGTTTACTTGTCCCCAAAGGAGCCGCTGGGCCGCATGGCCAAGTGGATGCATGCGCACCTGTTCTTGGGCTTGGGCGCAGCCATTCTCGTGCTGGTTCACGGCGGCGGTCAAATGGCGACACCGATGGGCGCATTGCTCAACGGATTGAGCGCCGTGGTTATTTTGACCGGCTTGTTCGGGATTGTGATTTGGGCCACGGGACCCGCAAAAATGACCGCCGCGGAAACGGATCTTTCCATCGAGGAAGCTTTCGTCTTGTCGCGCCATTACGAACGCAAAGTTACGGCGGCCTTTGCGGAGCTGGGTGATGACGACGACTTGGTAGAGCACTTCAAAGCGGCAGCGGACGATTCCGGTGATTTCGCCAAGGCGGCAGAAGCGGGTTTGAGCCAATTGACTGCCAAGGATCCTGCCGATTCCAAAGGTCATGTTTTGTTCCAGGACATCATGGCCCTCATCGGCCAACGCCAGCGGGTCAACCGCAGCTTGCAGAAGCTCATGCGCGTGCGCCGCACACTCAACTTGTGGAGGGCCATTCACGTCCCCGCCTCCGTGTTTCTTCTGGGCCTATTGGTCTTTCACGTATTTTCCGTCTGGTGGTATTGAGGCCCGATAGATCATGAGCGACAAAGACAAAGATCTGATGGAGAAGCTCGCGGGTATCGAGCTTTTCCAAGGCCTGAAACCCAAGTCGGAAGCTGCCTTGCTTGAGTTCAAGCAGTTTCGTGTTTGCGAAGCCGGCAAAGTGTTTGTGAATCAAGGCGAGTACACCTCTGAGTTCTGCATCATCTTGGAAGGCTTGGTGAGTGCGTACCGGAGTGAACCGGGCGGCAGCGGAGTTAAGCGCCTCGGCACGCTGAAGCCCGGCGATTGGTTCGGCGAAATGAGCGCCAAGTCGAATCAGCCGGCCATGGCAACGATTCAAGCCGACACGCGTTGTGTGTTCATGGCGATCGACCCGCCCTTGTTCAAGGTCTTGGACGCGCCCAAGTCGAAATTCAAAACGCTAATCGATGACAAGTATCGCGAACGTGCACTGTCGGCACACTTGCGAGCTGCGCCCCTGTTCAAGGGCATCAAGGAAGAGAAGCTCATTCAGCTGCAGGACATCGCTGAATTCGTCAGCTTTGATACCGGCAAAGTCATTGCAGCCGAGGGTAATGAGGCCGACGCCATTTACTTGATTCGCAGCGGCGCCGTCTCCGCCACTTGCAAGGACAAGGAAACTGGCGTTCAAAGAATCAGCGCTTACTTCAAAGACAACTCTTCCTTCGGCGAGTGTGCTCTGTCGACCAAGGACCGCATGTGGAAGTACACCTATACGACCCTCGGCGGGACCGATACGGTGAAAATTCCTCGCGACAAGATGGAGAGCATTTTCGAAGAGGATCAGGAGACGTTGCAGCTGTTGTCTCTCACGGCTGACTTGCTCCTATCCGATGACGAGGGTGAAGCGACCAGCGCCTTGAGCGCCCTCAGCGATGCGGGCAACGCAGGCGCACTGTCAGTGGACCAACTGGAGATCATGGTTCAGCGCAAGTCCGTCAAGGGCGGTGAAGCGCTGGTTATTGATCTCAAGAAGTGCACGCGCTGCAATGCGTGCGTGGAGTCCTGCGTCGCCGTACACGAAGATCGCGTTCCACGACTTTCCAAGTCGGGCAGTCGCATCTCGTCGGACATGGTGCTCTCATCGGCTTGTTACAACTGCGACGTTCCGGAATGCATGAGCGCCTGCAACGATGGCGCCATCAGGCGCAGTTCCAGGGGACAAATTCAGTTCATTTGGGACAATTGCACGGGATGTAGCGCTTGCACCTTGAAGTGCCCCTACGGGGTGATTCGAATGACCGGCACGGATTCTCCCGAACAAAGCGGCCGTTGGCGGAGTTTGTTCCAGGAGATTCCTGTGCTGGGCAAACTGTTCAATAAAGCCAAGCTGGCCGATGTGGATGCGCCGGAGGAAACAGAGGAGGAAGCTCTCGTTTCCCTGCGTACGGGCCGCAAGGTCAAAGGCAAAGCGATCAAGTGCGACTTGTGCGCCGGCTTGCCCTTCGAAGCTTGCGTTTACAATTGCCCTTGCGGCGCCATTGATCGGATCAACCCCGAGGCCCTCTTCGCCGCCAAAGCGGCCTCTAATTAGGGATTCCGATGGCGCTTTTCATTGTAAAGATCAAGAAGAAGAAGCCGGATCTGGAGATCCGCGGCACTCTTCTCGACATCGGTTCGCGCTCGTCATGCGCAGTCTCCCTTGAAGATCCGATCCTAGCCGATCGCCACTGCCAGATCGCTTGGACGGGCAATGAGTTTGCTGTTGAGGACCTAAAGACTGCGACAGGTACCTATGTAAACGGGCTGCCCGCCGGAGCATCGCGTTCGCTCAAGGATGGCGACTCGATCGTTTTCGGCGTTAGCAAGTTTGCCGTTTCCATCGCACTGCCGAGTGCCGAGAGTCCAGCGGATGATGCCGCAGACGCAGACGCCAAGCCCGCAGCAAAAGGTGTTTCGGAACCCACCCTGACGTTGAACGGTGCCGAAGGAAACTTCTACCTCGACATCAAAGGTGGAGACGACTTTAAGTGGGTCAGCGACGAGACCAACTTCGGCAAGTACGCACCTGTCCGGAACGGCAACTGGGTCATGATCCTCTTGTTGTTGCTCTTGGTGCCGGCGATGCTTGTCGACCAAATTGAAGAGCCGCTTTTTGATCCGGGCGGGCTTACTCGCAAGCACGCAGAGCTCTTTGATTTGAATCCGGATGAGCTCACTCCTGGGACGCGCCGGCACAAGATGGCTCTATTGGCCGAAGAGGGCTGTGCCATGTGCCACGATGATTTCAATCGGACACCGATTGACAAGTGCGCGCAGTGCCACGACACCTTGATGCGGTTCAATCACCCCGGATCGGTCAATACACAAGAGCCGGATTCCGAAACGATTGCGGGTTGGAAGGAGCACGATTGCATGCTCTGCCATACCGATCACCGCGGAGCTGACCCCGAAGGTGTTTTTGTTCCGCGCGTGCGCGCGAGCGAGGACAGCCATGGTCCGGAGTTGCCGTTCACAACGGAAACCTGCACCGATTGTCACGGAGAAATGAAAACGCCGCGCGCGGATGCAACTTTGGCGATTCCCTACCGAGATCAGAAACTTGTCAGTTACGAGACCTTTCCCCACGACAAGCACCTAGTTGAGGGAAGGGAAATTGACTGTAGAGAGTGCCACGTGGCCTTCAGCGCGGAAGAGCGTATGGCCGCGGCCGGTAGCGCGGCGGGAACGTACTCCGAAGACTTCGCGGATGTCCCCTTCGAAACTTGCCAAAAGTGTCACACGACCGACGAGGGCGTCCGAGCCAACTTAGCTGACAATCATCGGCCCGCCGCCGAGTTCGCATTTCAAGTGGACTGGCACGGCACGGACCATTCCGTGCCCGGTGAAGTGTCCGGAATTGACAATTGCACCAGCTGCCACGCGGATGATGGAAAGGGTTTGCGCGATGGGGATTTGCGCAAAGTGTTGCGAGCCGGTTTGGTTCAACACGATTACGAGCTTGAGTATCGCGGCCACGAAGCAAATTTTGCTTCGAACTCCTTTGGCGAAGAGGTGTTGGACGAGGAGGGCAAAGCGCTCAAGTGTTCCGATTGCCACTTGAAGGATGAGCTGCCCGTGCGCAAGGGCGTGGGGCTCTTTTGGCACGCTATGCACCTGACTCAGTCCCTACCGGTCGAGTTGGGTGATGCGCAGACGTTGCTCGCAAGTTCCGATGGTTCCAAGGCCGGTTTTTCTTCGGGCGCGTTCAGTCAAGCTCGCGTAATTTCCAAGGAATGCCGCGCTTGTCACATGGACTTGAATGATGCGGACGGCCTATCGGCTCCCGAGTATCACGCCTTGAATGAAGGCTGCGCCGAGTGCCACAAGGGTCAAGACGACCAGGCCCTGGCTTTGAAATGGATTTCGAGTGAAGGGCTTGAGCCAAGGGAGGGCGTTGACTTCCCGCACGCTCCCCACGTGCTGTCAGATTTGGTCGGCGCAGAGGGAAGCGTTTTGACCGGAGATTGCTTCCAATGCCACGGCTTCAGCGACCACAGCCAAAAATTCGAGTCGCTGCCCTTCACCGACCCGAAGGCATCGAGTTGTTTGCCTTGCCACCAAGCCCACGAGAATATTGCC
>JAJDES010000083.1 GCA_029259675.1 Planctomycetota bacterium | reverse complement strand
TGCATATTGGTGGGCCTCTGGGGATGCCCACTCGCGCAGTTCGGAAGTCTCAGCATTCGCATTCGACTGACATGGGGTCGGAGTGTGATACACCTGTAGATGACCCAATTCGTCCGCGGTCTTGTTGCGATGGAGATCGCGATACCCGCCATCCGACTCAGCCAAGGGCCTCAAAAAGGCCGAGTTTCGATGGGCGAGGTTCGCAATCTCTGAAGGCTGCGCAGCGCTTTGCGCTGGAGAGGTATTGCTTTGGTTGCTTGCTGTGAGAATGAGCATGAATGACATGGCGATTCCGATTCGCATTCCAATTTGTCGCTTCATGGTCGTGGGATTAGTTGACGGTTAGTTGAGAAGTAGCCAGGAGCAAATTGTTTTGCTCATCGGATTCGGCAATGTTGTTCCCAAAGTCAGCGATGATGCCGACGAAGTACTTTCCGGAAGCCGTGCCCGGTGGGATCAGCACGGGGCTGCTGCTGGCAGTGCCGAAATCAATGGCAAGGTGCAGCACGCTGCGTTCATTGAGCAAGAGATCATCGACAGTGATTTGCTCATCAAGCGACAAGTAAACTCCGATTTGAAATGCCCCGGCGGAAAGTGATCCTTCGTTGCGCACAACAGATTGAACCTGTAGCGATCCGCCGGGCCCAATGAACTTCGGGTCAAACTGAGCCAAGTCGACAATCAAGTCGGGCATTGGTGTCGGCGCGGCCACGACATCCAGCGGGCTTTGCGCCATCAATGCATTGTTGACGCGATTGGCCTCTACAATGGATTCCTCAAAGTCCGCCAAAGCCCCGACGAAGTAGGAGCCTGGGCTGATGCCGGTGGGAATATTGAGCGTCGTTGTGCCCTGCGTACTGTCACCTACAGCCAGACCATTGACCGAGCGTGTGCCAATCAAAGTGTCGGATGTGGTAATGGCCGTATTGTTCGAGAGGTAGTAGCCGATTTTGAAACTGCCGGCTCCCTCAACGCCCGAATTGCGAACATTGTCGGTTACGGAAATGGTCTCGCCCAGCTTAGGAGTGACGACCGTCGGCGAAATCGAAACACTGGCTACGAGCAGGTCCGGCGTCCTGGGTACGCGAACCTCCAAGGTTCCGAGTGCCTGACGCAAATTATTATCCTCGTCGAGTTCGAGGATTGCGCTTTGATCGTCAACAATGGCTCCCACGTGCCAAATACCGCCGGGGAAATCGACGGGGATCAAAACCGGCATATCCAACACTGAGGAATTTGCACCCAGCGCCAATCCCGCCAACTGCCGCACACCTATCAAGCGATCGGTTGTGTCAATGTCCTCATCGGCGGAAAGATAGATGCCGACTCGAAAGTTCCCCGCATCGGCAACACCCTGATTGATCACGGTTTCGCTGACGAGAAATTCGTTTCCGGCCTCCACACTTGCCGGTGAGAAGCCGAATCCACTGATCGACAAGTCCGGCCTCGGAGGCGCGTTGACTTGCAAGCGCACGGGACCCACAAGGCTGTTGTTGCTTTCGCTGTATTCGGGAATGGCGTCCCCGTCGTCAACCAGCAATCCGACGTAGTACAGACCCGATTGCATTGAGAAGGGAACCGTCAAAGCGGCATCCGACTCGGATTCTTGCGCCAGGTCGAGATTGGCAATGGTTCTGAATCCGAGCAAGCGGTCAGCGGCTGTGATAGTCGCATCGCTGGACAAATAGACGCTGACCACCACACTGTCCGCTACAACGTCTCCGATGTTGCCGATTCGTTCCGAGACAGAGAGTTCCTCGCCGGCATCAAGAACGAGCGGGCTGAAACTGACGGACTTGGCTACCAAGTCGGCCAGTTGAGCGGGGAAGATCTCCAACGCAACGGGCGCCGTGCGTGCGTTGTTGGCCTCGTTGGTTTCGGTCACCGATGCCAAGTCATCGGCCAAGGAACCGATGAAGTAAGTGCCTGCGGGAGTGGCCGGCGGGATGGTAAGCGAACCACCGCCGCTGGACTCCGTGGATGGATCCAAGCTGCCGATGCTTCTAAAACCCAAGAGGCTGTCCCCGACGTCAATCAAACTGTCGTCGGATAGGTAAACGCCAACTTGGAAACCCGTCGCTGAAGTGTCGCCACCATTTTCGACGGTATCGGTAACTTGAATCGGCGTGCCCGCCGTGACGAAAGTCGGACCGAAGCTGACCGAGCTGATCATGAGATCGGGGCCACCGGTACTGGGCACAGTCACAGTCGAAGGGGAACTACTGCTACTGCTTTCGAAGCAGCCGCTTGTGCAAAAGAAGCCCAGAGCAAGCGCTCGTGTCCAATGCCACTGCGTAGTGTTCGTGTTTTGCCGGCTGTGATGCGTTCTCATGTCGAACCCCCTGATCGCCTGCATGGCGAAGAGCGCCCTCCATATCCGCAGCCGGCCCCTCCGACGGGGACTCAAATGCGACGTAGCTTTGGGAATGAGCCCTAAGTCCGTTCCCTTACGCCGGTTGTGAAAACGAAAGCGCCCCGGTCGTCTTTTCGCGCTAGCGAGAAGGACCGGGGTGCGGGAGAGGGCCCCGCCAGGGCGGGGCCCATCCGTCATCGGCGTATCCTGCCCAATGGGCTAGGAAAAGGAGGCGAAACCGATGGGGACTTCGCCTCCTCTTGCGTCAGTTCTAGCCGAGGAGGCTGAGAGCCAACTGCGGCTGAACGTTGGCCTGCGACAAGACGGAAACCGAAGCCTGCTGCAGAATCGAGTTCCGCGTCAGGTCAGCCGTCTCGAAAGCAACGTCAACGTCGCGAATCCGGCTTTCGGCAGCACTGAGGTTCTCACTCACGTTGAGAATACTGCGGAAGGTGGACTGCAATCGGTTCTGAGCGGCACCAAGGCTGCCACGAGTCGTGTTCAACGAATCGAGGGCGGTGTCAATCGTGGACAACGCACTCTGGGCGTTGGTCGTGCTGGTGGTGCTCAATGAGTTGATACCAAGACCGGTTTCGGTCGTGTCATCGAGGTTGATGGTGATCGTCTCACCAGAATCCAAACCAACCTGAATAGCGACGGTTCCCGAAGCTTGGTTGGTCAATGAGATACCGTTGAATTCGGTCTCGTTAGCGATCCGAGTAATCTCGGTGCCCAGAGCCTGAAACTCGGTGTCGATGGTGGCACGGTCCGTGGTGTTCAGCGTGCCGTTGGAGGCCTGAACGGCAAGCTCGCGCATACGAGTCAGGTTGGACCCAACTTCGTTGAGTGCACCTTCGGCGGTTTGAGCGAGGCTGATGCCGTCCTGGGCGTTTCGGCTTGCAGCGCCGAACGAACGAATCTGAGAGCGCATACGCTCGGAAATACCCAGGCCAGCAGCGTCGTCAGCTGCCGTTGCAATACGCAAGCCTGAGGATAAACGAGAGAAGTTGCCCTGCAGTCGCGACGTCACATTGCTCAAGTTGCGCTGTGCCGTCAGGGAGAAAATATTGGTGTTGACTCGAAGTCCCATTTCTATTCCTTTGGATAGACTCGAAGAGTATGGCAGTCCTCCCAACAATGAAGGTTTGCCGATCTTGATCGCGATTCACTCGATGTTGATGCTGGATAGCACGTCGCAGACATCAACAATTCGAATGAAGCCGTCGATCAAGCGCTGTCGCTCTCAATCACTTTCTGAGTCGCAACTCGTGAGTAACTAGGAGCTCGGACCCCGCACGCGGGGCCCCATTTCCACTCCGGTTCGGTAGTCGCAAGCGCAGAACGCTCGTGGCCGCCGTTAGAGAAAGGAAGTGGTCGTGATGTGTTCTTTAGTGCTCGTCCAACTTGAGCAGTTGACGAGTAAACGATCGGCACGGTATCGCCTGACAACAGGCGAGAAGTGATGCCGTTGCGTTTCGCAGTAATCTGCGGCATCGCTGAGTGAGATCTTTCGCGAGCAACCTGGGGCGCTCGACTTGCATGCACAATCGTTTTTAATTTCTTGCCTTCGGCACTTGCGGTGTCAAGCAGCGCGATGCTGCCGATCAGAAAAGCATGCATTTCGGTAGCGCCCAGACCTCGAGCGTAGGGCTGCGTACCAACGCAACGCAGCGCCCTACATTGGCTCCGATGTTGGCCCGAGCTGGGTAGCGACTCGGTTCGATTCACTCGCAGAGTGAGGTTGCCAATGGCTTTGAATCGGCGCGAATACGACCACTTGGAGGGCAAAGCAGTTGCTGAAGCATTCCAAGCCACAGGGTAGTGACTGTCGATGGCTCCTGCGCGCATGCGTTCGTTCAATCCGCAAGGGTCAAACACAGCTTGGCCTGTTGATTCGATTCGTTTACGAGTACGCCGATTCATCTTCTTCTTGATTGCAAACCCAATCTGGATTGCCTTCTCCTTCACCTTGGAGCTTCTTGGTGAGCTCCATACTTCCTGTCACTTAGTGGAGCGTTTCCCAAGGGAAACGGCGCCCTTGCGCGAGCTAGCCGGAACCGGCCCAGTCGCTCAAGCGACTGGGCCTAATTGGCCGACTCCAATCGACGCTTAGCCTTGGAGCAGGCTGAGCGCGATCTGCGGCTGAACGTTGGCCTGGGACAGGATCGAGACGGATGCCTGCTGCAGGATCGAGTTTCGAGTTAGGTCGGCCGTTTCGGAGGCTACGTCCAAATCGCGAATGCGGCTTTCGGCGGCGGAAAGGTTCTCACTGGTGTTGAGAACACTGCGGAAAGCGCTTTGAAGGCGGTTCTGGGCAGCACCCAAGTTGCCTCGGATGGTGTTCAACGTGTTGATCGCGTCATCAATAGCAGTGAGTGACGACTGCGCATTCGTTGAGGTGGTTGTCGACAGCGAAGAGATGCCCAAGGACGAGCTGGTCGCACTTGTCAAGCTGATCGAGATCGATTCACCGGCGTTGTTGCCAACCTGAATGCTGACCGTACCCGTGCCGTTCAAGAGCGCGATGCCGTTGAACTGGTTTTGATCGGCGATGCGGGTGATCTCGCTGGCAAGCGCGGTAAACTCTGAATTGATCGTGGCCCTGTCGGCGGTATTCAGAGTTCCGTTGGAGGCCTGAATCGCGAGTTCACGCATACGCGACAAGTTGGAGCCGGATTCATTGAGAGCTCCCTCCGCTGTTTGCGTCAAGCTGATTCCATCTTGGGCATTGCGCGAAGCTTGCCCAAGCGAGCGAATCTGCGATCGCATACGCTCGGAGATGCCAAGACCGGCAGCGTCATCAGCAGCGCTGGCAATGCGAAGACCAGAAGCAAGCCGCCCGAAATTGCTTTGCAGGCGGTTCGTAACATTGCTCAAGTTGCGCTGAGCTGTCAGAGAGAACACGTTTGTATTTACTCGAAGTCCCATAACTTTATCCTTTGGTGGAGTCGGATTTCCTTTTGGAGTCGGATGGATGGTCGGATCGTCCACACCGCTTGAGCAATCCCGCAAACCTAGTTCTCGAGTGCAGTTTGCACGCTGCACGCAAAAAGTTTCTCTAGGCGCTTGGATGCCCGGGGAGCGGACAGTCCACCGAGAACCGACACCGCATTGGATGCAGCATCAGAACTCGGAACACACGGTGCCCGTCGCGCAGCAGGTGCTGCGGTTCAAACTCAATGTGTTTACGATTGTCTCCTTGCGTCCCCAATTGGCACGGAGGGGAGCGGTCGGAGATTGGTTTTGAAAAGAGCGCTGCGCTCTAAGCCAGCCGGCGATAATGGTCGCGAACAGATGTTGTCCATTCCGCAACCTTCATGGCTCGTCGATTGATTTAGATCAGCATTGGATGAGCTGTGTCAGCTCAAGCATTGATGGTTTGTCCATGCGCCGCGTAGCTGCTCGCTGCCATGAACTTGTCCGTCCGGCGCGTCGCCTGCTCGTCGCTTTGTCTGTTGACTTGGGCACATAATGGATTCGTTGATTCGATTGGATCTCGCGTTGCTCGAACTCTGGCAAGCGCTTTCTGCGCTCACATAGGTTGTCTCGTTTTCAGGCCGCTAATGGAGGAGACCGCCGTTAGACGGCCTCCCCCCTCAGCGAATGGCCCAAGGGCCCTTGTCCTAACCTTGCAGCAAACTCAAAGCGATTTGGGGTTGTGAGTTCGCCTGACTCAAGACCGATACAGCAGCTTGCTGCATGATCGTGTTGCGTGTCAGGTCCGCGGTTTCGGCCGCGATGTCAACGTCGCGGATTCGACTTTCAGCGGCTTGCAAGTTCTCGCGCGAGTTGAAGATACTTCGAATCGCGCTAGTCAATCGGTTTTGAGAAGCACCGAGTGCACCTCGAGCTTGATTGACTGTGTTGATGGCACTATCGATCGTGGCCAATGCGTTGGATGCATTGGTCGCAGTCGTTGTAGTCAGGCTGGTAATACCGATTGCCGTGTCCGTCGTGCTTTGCAGGTTGACTGTGATCGTTTCACCTGCATCCAGGCCGACTTGAATCGCAAGGCTGCCCGTGTTGTTCAAAAGGGAAATGCCGTTGAACGTCGTCGTGTCGGCAATTCGGTCGATCTCCAAGATCAGACGGCTGAACTCGTCGTTGATCGTGGCACGGTCCGCTGTGTTGAGCGTTCCGTTGGCAGCCTGAAGCGCAAGCTCGCGCATGCGGTTCATGTTTGTGTTCACTTCGCCCAGGGCGCCTTCGGCAGTCTGAACCAGACTGACAACGTCTTGAGCGTTTCGAGCCGCTTGGCCCAGTGACAGGACTTGAGAGCGCATCCGCTCCGAAATACCCAGACCGGCGGCATCATCCGCGGCGGTGGCGATTCTCAGGCCTGAGGCGAGGCGTTGGTAATTGCTTTGCAGGCGTCCCGTGACCACGGACAAGTTCCGCTGGGCGGTCATGGAGATCAGGTTTGTATTTACGCGCAGTCCCATAATTAGGGCTCCTTGTGCTTGGGGTTTATTCGCTGAGTGCCTCCCGAGGGTTCTCACCTCCGGGCTGCACGTCTGTTCTCGGTGCAACTCCGAGTTGCATGAGCCCCGCCTGAATTTTTTCTCCAAGCACCACGCAGGGAATTCCGTTCGATGGTCGAAATCTTCTTCACTGTGGCCCTTCTGCCCCTCCTTGGGAGCGCAAGAATGGCCCCTTTGGGAAAGCCTTTCCGAACATGCCCACTCGCCTGCTACTAGCCCAAAACGACGAGAATCGCCTTGATTCGGCGCTTCGCGACTTGCAGGTCGCAGGCTTCGAAGTGCGCGCGGTGTCATCGGGCTTGGAAGTCCTGGCGCAGCTCGCGACTTTTCAACCGGAATTGGTTTTGGTCAGTCCCGATTTGTCGCTTTCGGACCAAGAGAGCGCCCTAGCGAGGCTCACCTCCATTCCTGGCGGCCCCCTGGTCCTGGCCTGGGGCGAACGCAGCGACGTAACCGCTGCCGTCACAGCCATGCGCACGGGAGCACTTGATTACGTTATTAACGGTGCCGCTGGAGAGGAGCTCGAGATGAGCATCCAAAGGGCACTTGAGAGTCGGATTGCTGTTGCTACTGAATCACCCCAATTGGCTCAAAACGGGATCATTGGGAGTTCATCGGGACTCCTGCGCATTCAAGAGCAGATTCAACGCGTCGCTGCGACACCCAACACCACCGTGTTGATCTCAGGTGAATCCGGGGTGGGCAAGGAATTGGTGGCCCGAGCGGTGCACGGGAACTCCAGCCGCAAGGATGGGCCGTTCGTTGCACTCAATTGCGCCGCCCTGACTGAAAGTCTGTTGGAAGCGGAACTCTTCGGCTACGAGGCCGGCGCATTCACCGGTGCTGTGCGCGGCGGTCGCGAAGGATTGCTGGCTGCGGCCCAGGGCGGAACCTTGCTACTGGATGAAATCGGCGAGTTGGCTCCCGAGCTGCAAGCCAAATTGCTGCGAGTGCTCCAAGAGCGCGTCTATCGACGAGTCGGCGGTTCCAACGATTTAAAGTTCGATGTGCGCGTCATTGCCTCAACCAATCGCGATCTCGAGCAGTTTGTTGCCGATGGCCATTTCCGCGCTGATCTGTATTACCGCTTGAACGTCCTGCTGCTCGCCATGCCCCCCTTGCGTGAGCGCCTCGAAGACATCCCGGCTCTGGCCACCCACTTCCTGGCCGAATTCGCGCGAGAGATGAATCGGCCTTTGGAGGGATTCAGTCCGGCGGCCATGGAAGCGCTGCGGAATCACACCTGGCCCGGAAATGTGCGCGAATTGCGCAATAGCATCGAACGCGCGGCTTTGCTGAGCTCGGGAAATACAGTCGGCTCCAAGGAATTGCGGCTTGAGCACCGAAGGGCGCTGCCCACTTCGTCCGCCCCAACCCCTCAGCCGCCCGCCGCGCTCCCGGCACCTTCGGATATGAGTTTGCGCTCGCTCGAAGCAAGCCACATTCGTCGCGTTCTGATGGATGTCGGCGGCAATCGCAGTCGCGCCGCACGCATTTTGGGAGTCAACAGGACCACCCTCTACAACAAGTTGCGGCGCTACGAAATCGATCAAGCCGGCTGAAACAGGCCTGATTCCGGCCCTTCCCGCCACCCGGCTCTCGATGGATGCCGGACCTAGCACGAACGCCGGCCCGGGGTCCAAAGCACATGCGACACCTCGCGAAGCTTGTCCCGAGCGGTGCCATCGGAAAAAAAAGATCCTAGTTGGACGGTTTGGGAGACGAAAAAGCTTCCCGACTGCGCAGCGCCACTGTCCAAGAAATGAGCAGTTGCTCAGTTTCGCCACCCGTGAAGTGATTTCGAGGGTGAGGCAAGTTTGGGCGAGATCGGGAAGAAATTGCCGGAAATTTGGGCTGAGGGATCAAGCCCTCAGCATCTTTCTACCGAAAGACCGCTTGGCATCGAGCTTGCGTCGGAAACCCACAGGCCGAGGCATCTTTTCCAGGCAGTCATGCAACCACTTCCCAACACCCACATCGAACCGGCTGACAGCAAGCCGAGTTTGCGTTCCACGACCGACCTAGCCCTTGGTTTGGCCCGCGGACTATCAACGCCGGCCGCCGCACTGCGCTGCGCGCTCAACGACTTGTGCAACCCGCAGCTGCCCGAACCCGAAAAGCGTGCGGTCATGCAAGCGGCCGCCCGCGGCCTTGAGCGGCTGGAAGACAATTTGGGTGAGTTGATCTCTTTCTTGGCTCCGCTGGATCCCAAGTGCGACGGCGATCGCTTGAGCTTGCTTTTGCATTCGTCCTTGAACGGCCTCTCGCGCAAAGATCAAGACCGCGTTTGGATTGCCTACGAAGCCGATGCGCGTCTGTGCGTTTTTGAAGGCGACTCTTTGCTCGCCATTCGCAGTCTGACGCGCTTGCTTCAGAACGCGCTTGAAGCCTCCTCCGCGAATGTACTTGTCCAAGTCACGCGCAATGCCGAGCAGCTTCAGATTCAAATTCTCAGTCGCAGCGCGGGCGGTCCCTTCAGCTTTGATTGGTCTTCGCAAGCCTTCCACTCCACCAAACGAGGTCAGCTTGGGCTGGGCTTGACCCTCGCCAGGCGCGATCTCGAACAAATGGGCGCACGGCTGCACGTCGAGCGTTCGGACAACGGCTGGACTCGCACTAGCGTCACCAAAACGGTGTCCACTGAGTTGGGGGGCGCGGCCTAATGAAGTCCAATCCCAAACTCAATGTGCTCATCGTGGCCTCGCGCGCAGACGTTGCGCAGCCGATTGCCGAATCCTTATCCAAGCGAGGCCATACGACGCGGCTCGCACTGGATCCTGAAAAGGCGCTTGGCAATCTTGGGCCGAGCATCGATGTCTTGGTATGCGAAAAGGAGCTGCCGCTACTGAGCGGGCTCGAATTGCTCGCCTTGGCCCGCGCTCGCGGACTCAATCCCAGCGCAATCCTCCTGCTCGAAAGCCCAAGCTTCGACGCTTGCCGACAAGCATTGCAGGCGGGCTTTGCAGATGTGATTCCGGCCCCTTGGAAAGCTAACGAGGTAGCCGCTGCTGTTGAGCAATTCGCACCGCAGGCCGCAACGACCCAAGACGGCAGCTCATGGTCGCGAAGATCCGCAGCTCACCCCGAGTCGATTCGCGCGGCCATCTTAGATCTCTCGGGCTACGCCCTCGCAATGGGCGTCTTTCCTTCCGCAAGAATTCGGCTCGGTAGTGCCGTTGCCGAAGCATTGGAAAACGTTCGGCGCCACGCTTATCCCGGAGCAAAAGGTGAATTCGAGATCACTGCCCAAGCCAGCGGCGAAGAGCTGCGCGTTTGCATTCGCGATTATGGTTGTGGCTTCGACCCCGTTCGCGCCCGCCTCGAGAGTGCACCCAGCATGAGCCCAGGGGACTCTGCTGCAAATATTGATCAACAAGCGTCCGCAGCTGGTGGGCTCTCTCGCATTCACTCGCTGGTTGAATCCATGCGACTGACCAGCAGTGAGCAAGGCAGCAGTGTTGAACTCTCCATTTCGACAGGAAGTTCCACCTTTCAAGAAGACGGCGCTTTTGATCTTTCGGAAATCGACTACCTCCCGCCGGAAACTTCGCGACGCATGCTGCGCGCAATCGCTCGTGGCGAGAACAAAGACTTCTTCAATTTGTCGCCGGCCGTGGCCGTAAGCGTCGGACGTTTGCTCGCCGGTCAGTGCCCTTCGCAATTGGCCCAAAGCGCACTTTGGAGCTAGCCCATGGCTGACCAGCAAGAATCCCCCATCGAAGAGAGCGAAGACCTCTTCAACTTTGACGAGTTGGCTGCGATGCCAAACGCCCTCGCACCCGAAAGCGGAGAGCTCAATTCCGACGGTGGGGCGTCCAGCGCAACCGCGACGGATGGCGCGAATAGTTCAAAAGCCGGGGCGACGACCCCGATTTTTCAATCCGACGATCTGTTCGACTTTGACGATCTCGTTGACCGCCCCTCGACCCCAAGTGACGAGGAGGTCGCAGCACTTGACGATCTGCTATCGGATCTCCCGGACCTGGATGAAACTCCCAAGGCGCTGCATACGCCGCCGAGCCCCAGCAACAAACCCGACAGCGCTTCGATAGCCGCGGACCTTGTCAAGGATTCGCAGTCAGACGAAACGAATGTGCTTGTGCGCAGCGCTCGCAGTCCGATGACCCTGATTGGAATTGCGGTCTTGGCCGCCGTCAACCTGGCCTTGATCGGAGTCACCTGGAAGAGCAATAAGAATCTGCGTCAAGAAGTTCAGCAAGTGGCGGGCGACTTCATGCGCCAAGCCGAAGACTTCAACGAGAAAACGGACTCGCAAATCAATCGCATCAAAATGGTCTCGGGCCCGATCGTCAGTGATGACCCGGGGCAGCAACAGACTTTCGCCAATGTCCTGCAAGACTTTGAACGAGGCGATTACCCCTTGGCGCGGCGCCGGCTCTACTCATTGCTTTCGATCATTGATCGTCTAGAGCCCGATACCCGCAAGGATGTCGAGAGTCGGGCGCGCTTTTTCTTGGCCGATTCACTTCGACTGCAAGCGCTTGCAGAGGCCGAGGTGACGCCGTGAAAGCATTGCTACTCAGCTCACTCTTGGCCATCGGTCAGGTAGCCAACGAAGCCCCCAAGCAGGAGGTTTCGCCCGCAATTGATTCTCTCGAACCTGTCGTTGAGATCCGTTACGTGGACGGCCAGGCCTTTTGCACGCTCATTGCTAGGGATGAAAGTCTTTCGCGACTTTTGACCAAAATCACGGACGAACTCGGATGGGAGCTCTTGGGCTTCGAAGGCATTCGGCGCGCAGCATTGGTCTCCGCCGAACTGCGCGACCGACCGCTCTTTGAAGCGCTTGAGTCTGTCCTGGGAAGCGTCGGCTTGCGTCCCCGCCTGCGCACGGGAACGCTATCGGTTGAGGATGCGGTCCCCGTCTCTGCGGACCGCAGCCATCTCTTCGATTTGGCTGCCGCTGCCTACGCACGCGCGCAATCCAATGCTCCGGCTCACGAACTGGCGCCATTGGGGCGCATCCATCAGGGCGAAGTCGAACAGCAACGGGGCAATGACAGCGCTGCACTGCAGCACTACACGACGATCCTGGAGCGCTACGCAACTTCCATTCACGTTCCCGAAGCCCTGTTGCAAACAGGGCTGATGAACCAGCGCTTGGAAAAGTGGGCCGAAGCCAGTGCCTCCTTCCGTGAGCTTCTGAGCATGTCGCTCATTACCGAGTACCACGAACGGGCTCGCTATCAACTTGCTCGTTGCCTGGTGAAGATGGACAACCCCAAGTCCGCTATTCATCTACTCAACGTGCTCGACAAGTCGCATCCCGCGACAAAGGTTCAAGTTCTTCGCGAGCGCAAGCTCGTGCGTGCCGAAGCCCACTTGATGCAATCGGAACCCATGGAGAGTTTGCGCCTCCTGGAGCGCCTCGAGGGTAGCGGCCTGGACCAAAGTATGCGCGTCGCCGTTCATCGCTTGAGAGCTGCGGCTTTTGAACAACTGGACATGCTGCTCGAAGCCTCGCGCGCCTGGGTGATTTACAGCCGCGACACCGTTGGTCAAGAGCGTGAACTAGCCCTTGAGCGTGCGGCTCGACTTGCTCTGCAGGTGGGTGACGATTTGGGCGTCCTGTTCCTTTACGAGCAGCTAAGTGAGCCCGTACTACGCGCTCGCCTTGCTCCCTTGGAGCGAGAAGCCCGTGAAAACCTGGGCCTTCCGATCGTATTTGATTCGGAACTCATGACGCCGGAAGAGGCTGTCAACATCGCTGAAGAATGGCTGGATCAAGAGATGTTCGGCCGCGCAAGCACATTGCTCGAACGCTTGGTCGCCAATCAATTGGAGTTGGAACTTCCCTTGGCGCTGCGCCTGCACGCAGCTTGGTCGCGCTGCTTGGTCAAGACGGAAAGCTTGGACATTGCCGTCGAATACCTCAGCTCCGTGCGATCCGATTTTGAAGATTCCGAGTGGATTCGCGATCTCGACCTGCATGCAGCGGAGCTGCTGGAAACCAACGGCCGCGTTCGCGAAGCCGTCTTTGCATACGAAGGAGACTACTAATGATGCGTTTCACAGGAGCTATCGGCACCGCCTTAGCCGCCCTCATGGTCGTACCTTCTCAGGCCTTGGAAGACAGCGATGTCCGCAGTCTGGAGCAGGCGCTTGGCAACACCATTCAAGCCATTGAAATCCTGGGCGGCATTCGAACGGAACTTGAAGCGGATGACCCAACTGCTGTCAACATGCTGCTCGCTGTTACTGAGCCTCCGCTGCCCAATGCGCGCGAGCGAGACGCTTTGCTGGACCAACTCCGCGCTGACGTGGGTCTCTTGCAAACGGAATTGGATGTGATGATCAGCCGCTCCATGGAGGGCGGCAATCAACAGGCAAACGTCAATCCGCAAGTTCGGGTCACCCATGGTCTGGACCAGAACTTGCGCAATGTTCTCGATCGTATTGGCAAGCCCGGCCAAATACGCACGCAACCCAAATCGACCAGGCGAGAAGTCGAAGTCGGATATAGCGCGGATTACCTGCGCCAAGCCCAAGCCTGTCATCGCGCAGGCCTGTACGAAAAGGGCCTTCTAATTCTCGCCGCCCATCGCGATGAGCCCGCAGCCCTCTATTGGACAGGGCGTATGTACGAGGGTCTCGGTCGCAATGAGGAAGCCAAGCTGACATTGAAGCTGGTCGCAGAGGACGCCGACGCGGGCTCCTATGCCTTGCGGGCCAAATCCGATCTCGAGTTCTTGGAATGGAAGCTCGACTTCATGGGTCGCCTGGAGGCTGACAAAGGTGGCAACTAAATCCATGTCTACCGCACCGAAATCCTCTGACCTCGGCGACGCCATGCAGACGTTCTCGCGCATCTCGGAGAACCTGCTCGCAAGCTACGCCGACTTGTCCGAGCGCGCCGAACGCGTGGAGCACGAATTGTGCGAATCGAATCGCGCCTTGGCCCAAAAGGTTAGTGAGCTCGACGCGGTCACTCGCGACTTGGAGGCCATTCTCGAAGCCCTACCCGTGGGCGTCGTCGTGCGTGATGAAAACCGGCGCGTGCTGCGCGTCAACACGTCAACTTGTGAATTGCTGCGGACGACTCCCGCGGAGCTACTCCAAACCGACGGCGGTTCTGATCTGGCCGAAATCGAAGACGGCGTCGACACCGAATTGGCGCGCGAAGACGGGTCTCGAGTCATGCTCAACTGCCGGCGCTCCGACATCCGCACGCCAGACGGTGAACTTTCCGGAAGCGTGCAGATCCTCGATGATCGCACTGAAGTTACCGCCCTGCATCGCCGCCTTCATGCGCTCGATAAGGCTGCCGCACTGGGAACAATGGCCGGCGGTATCGCCCATGAAATTCGCAACCCACTCAATGCAGTGCAAGGCTTTGCGACCTTAATGAACAAAGCGCTGCACGCCGAAGACGTCGATCTCTCCAAGATCACCAAGTGGTCCCAGATGATTGTTGAAGGCGCTAACGAAGCCGACGCGATCATCAGCAGCATGCTCAGCTTTGCGCGGCCCAAGCCGGCCAGCATGGATTCCGTAGATCCGAAAGCCTTGCTCAAGAAAGCGCTTGGGTCCGTTGATCAATCGGAAGCGAATTCGTCGCTCTGGAAGATTGAAAGCAAAGCCGACCTTCCCGCCTTTCTCGGCGACCGAATTCTGCTGCGTCAGGCCCTGCGCAACTTGATCTCCAATGCCGTCAATGCTCAAGCAGACGGCGGCGCACTCGATGTACAAATTTACTTGGACGGTGCGGAGATTGTCATGGACGTCTCCGATGCCGGCCCGGGCATTCCCGAACATGTACGCGATTGCGTGCAAGACCCCTTCTTTACAACTCGCGCCGAAGGCACGGGCCTCGGGTTGGCACTGGCCAACACGATTGCCCAAATGCACGGAGGTCGCCTTGAAGTTCACGCATCCCCCAGCCACCTCGGTGGCGCACTCGTCACCCTTCGCATTCCCTTTACGCCTGTCAGCTGAGCTGACGGGATTGGTACACACGCAGACCCCCGTTCAAAAGAATCTATGTCTATCCAACGAGTCCTCATTGTCGACGACGACGATCTCTCGCGCGAGTTCCTTAGTGAAGCTGTTCGCTCACTCGGCTTCCAAGCTGAGTCTGTGGCATCCGGGGACCAAGCGCTCGAAAAAGTGCGTGGCGGTGGCTTTCAAGCCGTCATTACGGACCTGCGTATGCCGGGTATGGATGGCATCGAGCTGATTCGCCAAATCAACTCGAACGACGCTGAGATCAAGTCCGTCTTGGTAACAGCCCACGGCACCGTGCAATCAGCTGTCGATGCCATGCGCTTCGGTGCGTCCGACTTCCTGCTCAAGCCATGCACCGTGGATTCGATTCAAATCGTGCTCGAACGATTGAATCACTCCATGCGGCTCGAACACGAAAACGAGTACTTGCGAACGGAAGCACGAGTGAGTCATTCACAGCAAATTGTGGCTGAAAGTGCCGCC